>JAUVET010000237.1 GCA_030594665.1 Methanosarcinaceae archaeon | reverse complement strand
ATCTTATGAGTAAAGTAGTAGATGAATATATACGAGGGATTACGACAGACAATCCTGTATTCGGACTTGTATTGGGCCTGTGTCCATTACTGGCAGTTACGACATCAGTTGAAAATGGTATAGGGATGGCAGCAGGTGCTGCGTTTGTATTGATCTGTTCGAATGTGATAATTTCAGCACTTCGAAAACAGATACCGGCGTCGGTCAGACTTCCGATATTTATTATAATAATAGCCACGTTTGTGACAATTGTTGATATGTCAATGGAAGCATTTACGCCTGATATGTATACGCAGTTGGGCGTGTTCATTCCGTTGATAGTGGTCAACTGTATTATTATCGGACGTGCTGAAGCCTATGCGAATAAGAACAATGTTTTTTATTCATTAATTGATGCACTTGGCAGTGCTACAGGGTTCTTACTTGTGCTGGTGCTTATGGGCGCTATCAGGGAAATTCTCGGAACCGGTGCGATCGCGCCATTCGGGTATACATTGATATCTATAGATATAAATCCTGCAACCTTTATGATAATGCCACCTGGTGCATTTTTGACAATAGCAATCTTGATGGCGATCGTGAATTACCGCAAAGCAAAGAAACTTGCAAGAGGTGGTTAAAATGGTAGAAGAATCTCTGATTGCAGTATTGATCAATGGTGTGTTTGTTAAGAACTTCCTTTTGATACAATTCCTTGGTCTGTGTTCGTTCGTGGGCGTTACAAAGGATCTAAAGAGTGCAACCGGGATGTCAGGAGCGGTCATATTCGTTATGACCATGGCGGCTGTTGCATCATTTGCACTCTATACCTATATTCTGGTTCCTTTGAAGCTTGAATTCTTAACTCTCATTTGCTTCATTGTAGTGATCGCGGCTCTTGTGCAACTTGTGGAGTTCGTACTCAGGAAACACGTAACACCACTGTATCGGTCACTGGGAATATTCCTGCCCTTAATCACAACGAACTGTGCGGTACTGGGTGTAGTGATGCTGAATGTGATGAACGAATATCCGTTTATATACAGTGTTGTATTCGCTATAGCAGCCGGTCTTGGTTATATGATCGCCATGCTAATGATGGCATCAATCCGGGAACGGGCGGAATATGTCAATGTCCCGGGTGCCATGCAGGGACTTCCACATGCGTTTCTGGTCGCAACGATGTTATCAATGGCTTTTGTTAACTACTTCAAGGTGATTCCCTTATGAGCGCAGATAATTTAATCATACAATCAATGGCAGTCCTTGGAGGTCTTGGACTTTCTGTAGGAGTCATGTTAATGGCAGCATCCAAAATATTCAAGGTGGAAACCAATCCCCTGATTGAAGAGGTAGTAGAGGTACTGCCTGGTGCAAACTGCGGTGCGTGCGGTTTTGCAGGCTGTGCTGATTTTGCAGATAAAGTTGTCAATGAGAATGCACCGATCGACGGATGTCCGGTAGGTGGTTTTGGTGCAGTAAAAGCTATTGGCGGTATTATGGGCCAGGAAATCTCCGAATCTGAAAAGGAGTATCCGTATGCGCGCTGCAACGGCGGTGTGAACTGCGTGGACAGGTTCGATTACGAAGGTATCGAGGACTGTAATGCAGTTATGATGCTATCCGATGGTGAGAAAGGATGCAGTTACGGCTGTATGGGTCGGGGTACATGTGTGCGGGCATGTCCGTTCAATGCTCTTATAATTAATGATAAACGGCTCCCTGAACTTAATCCCCACCTCTGCAAGAGCTGCGGCCTGTGTGTGGAAGCATGTCCGAACGATATACTTGTGCTTGCAACAGCGTCTGAAAAGGTGCATGTACAATGTCGTTCACATGACAAAGGTAAAGCTGTTAAAGCAGCATGTACTATCGGGTGTATCGGTTGTAAGTTGTGTGTAAAAGCATGTCCTGAGGAAGCTATAACAGTTACCAAGTTCTTAGCAGAGATCGATCAGGAGAAATGTACGGGATGCGGTGCATGTGTTGAAAAGTGCCCACAGGGTACTATAGAATTAAGATGAGATTGTGGTTTCCACAATCTTATTACTTTCATTTTTGTATTTTTTGTATTTGGTTTTATTTCAATCGGAACAGTTTTAAAATCTAGTTATTTCAATAATATATTAGGCGCAGATGCGACTACAAATCCGTGTCTTTTATTTTTTCAGACCGATCAACACCGATTTACACGGATGTTACCTGAAATCCATATCTGATAATATAACTGGAAAATGGGATGGTGCTATCCGGATCTATTCAAGTGTATCAAAGAGGTCACTAATTTCACCCAATGTTTCACTTGTTTTTTCAAGAGTAGAATTCATTTTAAAGTATAGGTATAGCATACCCAAACCTATTGCCAATACTAAACCCAATAGTATGTACTGTGTGCCGGCAGTCATATCCAGCACAGTTGCATATTGTGAATCACATAAACGGGTTGCAGGATTGCCATATGCCTGTCTTATTGGATTCATATTTTCCTCATAACGATTCAAAGTTGGATACAACAATTTCACTTATCCGAGCGATTCAAGTAATTTTGCTACCTTTTCAAGTTTATTGTTAACCTCTTGCATAGTGGTTAACATTTTGTAGTTGAGGTAGGTCAAACTCAAACCAATTATTGTCACCACTGCGATCAGTGTGATGGATGCGGTTTGTGTGGTATAGTATGGCATGTTTTATTTCTCCTTGGTAGTATTTTTAACAATATCCTTAATATATTTTAATGTAACTTCTATATGAAAATCATTTGCACGATAGTACTTTTTAGTATATGGCGGTTCATCAAAGTGTCGAATTTCTCCTTCAACTAGCCCCACGTTTTCCAGTTTTTTAAGATGAAGATACAGAAGCGGGCGTGATATCCCGATCTTCTCTGCAAGTTCGGATACATATTGCTCACCGTCTGCCAATTCCGCAAGTATTGAGAGGCTATGCTTGTTTCCAAGCGTGTTCAACAGTGCGGCAAGTTCATCGGTATCCATGTTTTTCCTCACTGTATATTGACTGGTTTATATATAAAATGTATTTGTTCAGATGTTCGATGAAATGTCGATGCACAACCCAAATTGCTAGACCCCGCGCAACAACTCGCCGAATAAGAAAGAGCGATTACTCGCTCTCCCTCTTCTAACTTGACTTTCAAAGATGTGTTAAAAACCAATCGCAATCAAACCAATATCCATAGTCCCTATCAAAAGTTAATCGTCCCGCTATCGATTTTCCATGTACAACCCCAAATCCAGCAAAGAGAATAATCTGGCCTGTTTTGAATCCATCTCTTCAACCACCAATTTGACCTTACTATTCGTTTTCTCCTTCGCAAGAGCAAGGCGAATTCCCTCTAACTCTTCCACAAGCCGTCTCATGCTAAGATTAAAATGTTTGCATTTCCATGCTAAATACCTGTAGAAAAG
>JAUVET010000002.1 GCA_030594665.1 Methanosarcinaceae archaeon | reverse complement strand
GTCAAAAATGAAGACATTGATGACATAATGGCAGATGTCTATGGAAACGGACTTATGACGATCGGCATGGGCTTTGTTTCTGCCTGTCCGGGTAATGCATATTGTCCTGAAGGGCTTGTTGAGACCAAGAATTTTGCAAATGAGCTTACTCCGATGTTTGCACAAAAACTTACTCCACACAAGATGAAGATCGCAATTGCAGGATGTTCCAATAATTGTGTAAGGGCTCACCGTCACGACATTGGCCTGTTGGGACAGATGAGACCGAGGATCGATAATGAGAAATGTACGGGGTGCGGAAGATGTATTGAATTGTGTAAGTTCAATGCGATCTCCATCTCAGGTGGAAAGGCTGTAATAGACCGTGACCTGTGCGGCAATTGCGGATGGTGTGTGCGTGGATGTCCACATGAAGGTGCAGTAGAAGACAAGGTCGGCTATTCAGTCTGGATTGGTGCAAATGATGCCCGAAGACCAACGGATGGTGTTCTGTTGAAGGAGTTCTGCACAAAGGAAGAGATCCCTGCGCTGATCAACAAGATCGCTTCTACGTTTGTCAAATACAGGACAAAGCCGGGAAAAGAGAGACTTGGAAACATCATTGAACTGGTTGGGGAAGGACAGTTTGTCAGTGAAGTTCTGGGAGATTGAACTTCTCCTTAAGTAAAGGGGCCTTACTCCCCTTTTTTTAAAGACGTGAAAACATGACTGTGCAAGAGAACTTACAGATTGGTGCCAATGCATCAAAGAATTCCACTCTTGCACTTGTTTTTCTTGCATCCTTAAAAGGCATTGTTGGCTTTTATTCGGGAAGCATTGCCTTACTCGCCGATGCGGTCCATACATCTCTTGATATTTTCACATCCCTGGCAGTGTGGGTGGGATTAAAACTCAGTCTCAGGGGTAGCGGGGAGACGTTCCCATACGGTTACTACAAAGCAGAGAATCTGGTCGCTCTTTTCGTTTCTGTTGTGATCCTCCTGTCCGGTGTCGAGCTTGTGCGCGAGGCAATATCGGGTATCAAAACTCCGGCAGTGATGGAATTTCAGGGAATTGCACTTGGCACAGCCGTATTTTCAGTTATTACGATCTATGCACTGTTTCGATACAAGTTGAGGATTGGCAGGCAGATAGATTCGCAGGCTCTCATCGCTGATGCAATGCATTCATACACAGACGTTTTCAGTTCATTTGTTGTTGTAGTTGCGGTCGCAGGCTCAATGATGGGCATTACATGGCTTGATAGTGCGGGTGTGCTGATAATTTCTCTTATGATATTCCGGCTTGGGTTCGGGATTGCAAAGACTGCGGCATTGACACTGATGGATGCATGGCTTGATGAGGATTCGATCGTTGGGATACGGCAGGCGGTGGGCGGAATCAATGGTGTGAATATGGTGGAGGACATAAGGCTCCGCAAATCAGGTCTGGTTGTGTTCGGGGAAATTACAGTTGAAATTGAGGGTGAAGCCGATCTTAAAAGAGTGGAGATGCTTTCCGGGGAGATTGAAAGTGCGGTGAAGGAAAAAGTAGGGAACCTGGAGCATCTTGTTGTTAATGCAAAGCCCGGGAAGATGGCAGTTGTGAAAGTCGCTATTCCGGTTGCAAGTATAGGAGGGGATGAGGCAGAGGCTGGTCTGCGATCTAAACCCTATCATCATCTTGGTAAAGCTCCGTATTATATTTTCATCGAACTGGAAGATGATGCGGTGAAAAACTGGGAAATTTTGGAGAATCCTGCCGCAAACCTGGAGAAGAAAAAAGGTGTTAAGACTGCGGAATTCCTGAAAGAACATGGAGTTAATGTGCTGGTTATACGCAACATTGGAGGGGGACCATTCCATTCGCTTCGTGATGATTTTGTGAAGATATTACAATTACCGGATGGTGTGGATAATGTTGAAGAGGTTGTGGAACAGATCGCTGATCTGGATGTGATCACATCGCCTACGGAGTAAATGGTAAAAAATAGGTTATATTTAACATTGTGTGGATAACATGACTGTTCAGAACTATAGCGTCAAACATGGAATCGCATTGCCTGAATTAATGCACAGGATAAAACGCAGCATCCAAATCCTGTCCATCCTGTTCATCCTGTCAAAAAACAAATGTGAAAATCAAGATGCTGGACAGTAATTTCGTAAAAAAAGTACAAAAAAAATTGGACGGGATGAACAGGATAAAACGCAGCATCCAAATCTTGTCCATCTCGTGCATCCTGTCAAAAAACAAATGTGAAAATCAAGATGATGGACAGTAATTTCGTAAAAAAAAGTACAAAAAAATTGGACAGGGTATAAGTGGTTGACCCTATCCTGTAAATCCCGGCTAATATTTACCCATTCAATGTTGGGGAGATCCAAAAAATAATCATGCTAAAAAACCACAGGGAGCAATAACAAATTTCTGTGTTCTCTGTGGTTATTACAAATAATCCATGAATAAAATAAAAAATCACAAAAAGCAATTCGAGATGAGATAAATGAAAATAGCAATAGCAAGCGGAAAAGGAGGAACAGGGAAAACAACAGTGGCAGTGAACCTTGCTCTCGCACTTGAAAATGTACAGTTGTTCGACTGTGATGTGGAGGAGCCGAACTGCCATCTCTTTTTAGATATTGATCTTGAGAAGGTGGAGGATGTGAATATTCCTACACCTGTGATAGACAAAAGCAAATGTGACCTGTGCGGCAAGTGTTCGGAATTTTGCAGGTTCAATGCGATCGCTGTACTTCCAAAGGACGTAATGGTCTTTCCTGCACTCTGTCACGGATGCGGGGGATGCACAATAGTGTGTCCGAATGGTGCGATCAGTGAAGAAGATCGGAGTATCGGGGTTATTGATAGGAACAAAAGCGACGATGACGAGAATAGATCCGGATCCGGATTTGAGTTCTATCGCGGGTTACTGGATATCGGGGAACCGATGGCATCTCCTGTTATTGGAGCCCTGAAAAAACATATTGATGCGGAAAAAACTGCCATCATCGATTCGCCGCCAGGTACTGCGTGTCCTGTGATCGCTTCTGTCGGAAATGTGGATTATTGTGTTCTTGTTACGGAATCCACTCCATTTGGGTTCCATGACCTGTTGCTTGCTATTGATGTGGTACGGACGCTGGACATACCTTTTGGCATAATCATAAACCGGTATGATGTCGGGGATAACAGGGTGGAGGAGTACTGCATGTCGCATAACATTCCAATACTGATGAAGATCCCGCATGATATGATGATCGCAAGGTTGTATTCCGAAGGTATTCCATTCGTTATCAGGATGCCGGAGTGGAAGGACAGGTTTGTTCAGTTGTTTGATACGATCCGGCATGAGTATGAGGAGGCAAGATCATGAAACAACTTACAGTAATAAGCGGGAAAGGAGGTACAGGCAAGACTACCATCGCAGCGGCATTTGCTTCTCTTGCAAAAGATGCCATCATCGCGGATTGTGATGTGGACGCAGCAGACATGCATTTGATATTGAAACCTGAGATTTTGGAGACGATTGATTTTACCGGATTGGATGTCGCATCCATTGACGAGTCGCTCTGTATCCAGTGTGGGAAATGTAAGGACGCATGCAGGTTTGATGCCATCAGTGACGATATTACGGTCAACATCTACGAATGTGAGGGATGCGGTGTATGTGAGTATGTCTGCCCCGAGAGTGCGGTCAGTATGATCGAGCGGAAGGCGGGGGATGCCTACATATCAAAAACACGATTCGGGCCAATGGCACATGCAAGACTTGGTATCGGGGAGGAGGCAAGCGGAAAACTTGTTTCGTTTGTCAGGAACAATGCCAGATCGCTTGCAGAAAAACACAATATGGATATGATAATCATTGACGGACCTCCCGGAACCGGATGTTCGGTAATTGCCTCGATCACCGGTGTTGACATGGTGATGGTTGTGACAGAGCCGAGTGTCTCCGGTATTCACGATCTGGAGCGGGTGCTGGGTGTGGCTGGTCATTTCAATATTCCGGCTGTGGTCTGTATTAATAAGTATGATATAAACGAGGATAATACCTTGCTCATTGAGAAGTATTGCAGTGAGAATGGGGTTGAGGTTGTGGGCAAACTTCCTTATGATGATACTCCGACCAAAGCCATGTTACAGGAGAAGACTGTTATTGAGTATTCTGATAGCGAATTCTCAAGGAGGGTCAAAGAAATATGGGAGAATGTAAGGGGATACTTATACGAAACCTCAGATTATACTTTGTTGAAGATGGCAAAATAAATTGGTAGGGGAAATACAATGCAATGTGCTTTATGTGATGATAAGAAGTGCCGCAGGGGTAAAGACTGTACCACAATTGCGGAAGATGTCAGGTACGAGGGAAAAACACTCGAATCAATGAAAGTATCGGCCGAGATCGAATCTAAGTATTATATGAAAAAGACGCGGCTGGAAGAACTGATACAATATGCCGGAGATATGGGATACACGAAATTGGGTATTGTGTTTTGCATTGGCCTGGAAAAGGAAGCAAGGATCATTCACAAGATACTGGCAAGAGATTTCGAGGTGTTTTCGGTCTGCTGCAAGGTGTGCGGGATTGACAAGGACCAGTATAGTCTGGATAAAATGCGCAGCGATGGTTTTGAGGCTATATGTAATCCGGTAGGCCAGTCCCTTGTGCTTAATGAGAAGAAGACCGACCTGAATATCATACTCGGATTGTGTATTGGTCATGATATTATTTTTACCCAAAATTCTCATGCACCGGTAACAACCCTGGCAGTCAAGGATAGGGTTCTGGCACACAATCCGCTTGGTGCGATATATTCCAATTATTACCTCAAGAACAGGTTCGATATGAGCGAATAAGGATGGGATTAAATGATGAGATTGACAATAGTCTGTGATAACGAAGCCGAAGAAGGTTTCATCAGCGGCTGGGGCTTTTCCTGTCTTGTTGATACCGGGGAAATAAAGATACTGTTCGATACTGGTTGGGATGGGTGTGCACTGCTCCATAACCTTAAAAAAGCTCACATATCACCAGAGGAGATCGGGAAGGTGGTATTGTCTCATCAGCACTGGGATCATATTGGCGGGCTCTCAGTTCTGTTGAACGCACATCCTGATATGGAAGTCTATGTGCCGGCTTCGTTCTCTAAACGTCTGAAAGATGAGATATCTAAGCGGGCAAGATTGATCGAGGTGTCCGGCGCGCAGGAGATCTGCCGTAATATCTATTCCACGGGCGAACTCGGCACAGGTGTGAAAGAACAGTCCCTTGTTGTGGATTCAGGCAGCGGATTATATCTCATTACCGGATGTTCTCACCCCGGACTCACCGAGATCATGAATGCGGCATCGAAATTTGGAACGGTTGCGGGTATAATCGGGGGGTTGCATGGGAGTACGGAGTATGGGGTGCTTGAGGGGATGAGGTTAATTGCAGCATGTCACTGCACTGTACATAAGGAAGAGATCGCCGAGCGGTTTCCGGGTGCGTTTAAGGCGGTTAGTGCGGGGTGGGTGTGGAGCTGGAGCAATGACTGCGGTGCATGTGATACAGAGGGGTAATGTCAGATGCCAACCTGCGGTCTACCTTACCAACATATTTAGATATTTGAACTGCCTTGATGTATTCACTGCAATTGTGCTGTGTAGCAGGAATTGCAGAAACATAATGGATGGTGAAATAAATGGCAATAAGTGCAAGAAATAATATAGATGGTATTGTGAAAAAGATAGAGCTCGGAGAGGTTGCTTCCACTGTAAAGATCGAGACTTCCGGTTCTTCGGTTCTAACCTCGATGATAACTAAAGAGGCGGTAGAAGAGCTTAATCTAAAAGAAGGCGATAAAGTAAAAGCAGTGATCAAAGCGACCGAAATATTAATACTTAAAGAATAAAAAAGTCCCAGCATAATATTTTGAGATATTGAGATCGTCGAAATAAGCCGTATTTCGAGCCATTCCAACTTATGAAATAAATGCAGTGAGGCACAACATAGCGCTCATTTACCAACGTTATTCGGAATGTTTTGATATTATCACTTTTTCGACAGTCTCATTTTATTTTCTTATTTTGTATTTTTTAGAAGAAATGTAGATGCACGACCGGGCGTGCAAGACCAGAGCAATTAACAAAAACCTAGGCAGCAACCCCGCCACCCATCCGCATTCCACCCATATGCGAATCCCACATCTATTTTCATTTAACAGGCACATCGATGCAGTGGCTAAATAAATGCTCTTAATGAAAGGTATTTACACCATCGGCACAATAATACTTCCGGATCATCTGAAAATGGGTGCCGATCAAAATGAATAACAAAATACTGACAGTCATAATACTTCTCATTGCTGTCGTTCCGGGTAATGCATGCATAGAGAAGGCTGAACCGCAAACTGATGAGGGACAGTTAATTGTTGTGGTCAGTATCCTTTCGCAGGCTGATTTTGTGGAGCATGTTGGCGGAGATGCCTTTGATATTGCAGCCTGAGATTTTGGAGACGATTGATTTTACCGGATTGGATGTCGCATCCATTGACGAGTCGCTCTGTATCCAATGTGGGAAATGTAAGGACGCATGCAGGTTTGATGCCATCAGTGATGATATTACGGTCAACATTTACGAATGTGGGGGATGCGGGGTCTGTGAGTATATCTGTCCCGAGGGTGCGGTCAGTATGATCAAGCGAAAGGCAGGGGATGCCTACATATCAAAAACCCGATTCGGACCAATGGCACATGCAAGACTTGGTATCGGGGAGGAAGCAAGCGGAAAACTTGTTTCGTTTGTCAGGAACAATACAAGGAAACTTGCAGAAAACACAATAAGGATATGATAATCATTGGTGGACCTCCCGGAACCGGATGTGCGGTAATCGCCTCGATCACCGGTGTTGATATGGTGATGGTTGTGACAGAGCCGAGTGTATCCGGTATTCACGATCTGGAGCAAGTGCCGGGTGTGGCTGGTCATTTTAATATTCCGGCAGTGGGTTGTATGTTATTGTCGGATGTTCCCATTCAGGACTTACCAGAATCATGAATGCGGCATCCGAATTTGGTACAGTTAAGGGTATAATCGGGGGTTTGCATGGGAGTACGGAGTATGGGGTGCTTGAGGGGATGAGGTTGATTGCAGCATGTCACTGCACTGTACATAAGGAAGAGATTGCCGAGCGGTTTCCGGGTGTGTTTAAGGGTGTTGGTGCGGGGTGGAGCATTGATCTGGGTGGCAGCGGTGACTGATGGGGAATATCAATTATACTTGGTTATGGTGTGATTATGCGCTGTGTATCACCGTGGGTATTCACATGTTAAATTATTGGATATGGCTGTGAAATTATGAAATGTGTATTGACGGATAAGATAGAAAATCGCAAGGTTGCTGTGCTATATACAGGCGTTGGAATTAATTCCGAGGTATGGTGACTCTTATATTATACCCCGTAGCTCTGCTGCGGTTGGGTGTGCCGTCGCAACTTTTGACTTTTTCCATACTTAAGCCATCTCGCCAACATCCCATCCGAGATGCTCCTTAATAATAGTGTATGCCATCCCTGGCGGCACCGCGCCGACATCTGTGATTATGAGGTCAATGTATTCCGGTGGCGTAATATCGAAAGCAGGGTTCCTGACATTCAGTTTAGGTAAACCTGCAAGAATCTCCTTATCAAGAACCTCATCAATTGACCGTTCCTCGATTTCGATGAATTCCCCGAGAATGGTGTTTGGGCTGAACTTATATGTCTCGGCTGCGGTCAGGAAGTTTGTTCGCGCCTCGTGTGCTGCAAGTGCAAGTTGTGATGTCCCGATCTTATTGACAAGCGCGCCGTTAACTGCAATGGCATCCGCGCCGACTATAACAGTATCGACCTCTTTCATGTAGTAACGTACTGCAGAATCCACAATAAACGTAGTTGGAATTCCATGATCAAGAAGGTGCTTGCTGGTTAAGAGTCCCTGTCGTCTTGGCCTGGTTTCGGTGGCAATGACAGATATCTCCTTGCCCTGGTCAAAAGCGGTTGTTATGATTGAAAGTGCTGCATGGGAATTGCAATGGGTCATTATTACATCGCCGTCACGTATGCGTTTTGCACCGATCTCCCCAATTTTTTGGAGTGCATCATCAGCCTGTTTGATGAACCGTTCAGCGTTATCGATGATCTCTTTCCTTGCGTCTTCCACATCTAAAGAAGTGTATTTTGATGTTATCATGACCGCATTTGGAAGTGAAACTGCGGTCGGTCGGGTATTAACAAGCAATTTTGCGGCATTTTCGATCAGGCGACCGAATTCCTCAATTGACCCGGCCTCAAGATCTTCTACATAATCACGAAGTGCGACCGCTGCGGCTTTCGCGATCCTGCCTGCGCCGCGTATTTCCATGCTGCTGATATTTTCTGCGGTATCTTGTAACTGTTTCATGGATGATAGATTGACGGAAGGGGATTTATAGATATCTTATTATTGAAACTGTCAGAGAATTTTGCGATATAGAGAATTACTTTTCATCTTATCGATAAACGGTTTTACAGATTCAAAAAATGAACATATTCAATATATTTCTCTTTTATACCCCAAGTTTCCCACCCAAAAATTAAAACCAGCTGCATATGGCTACCCGCCCTCCATTTTATCTAACTCATCATCGGTCTTGCCTGAGATTGTGCGCATGGCGGAAGATACCCATCCAGCATAGAATATCACAGTTAGCTCCGCCCAAATTCCAAATCGTTGAAAAAAGTCTCAATATCCACTAATGTGTCCATGCATTTGATAGCACTTCAGCTTGTTTCAGTATTAATTCAACGGCATCCGCTGCCATATCCGGCGGGTATTTATAGCGCTGCAATGTACGGCGCACAAGAATGCGTAATTTAGCTCTTACACTATCGCGTACCTGCCAATCAACAGTGGTAGATCTGCGCAGTTTCTCGGTAATTTCTATAGCGATCTTTTTAAGAGTTTCATCACCTAACTCACGCACGGCGCTTTCGTTATTCGCCAGGGCATCATAAAAAGCCACCTCATCGGGATTCAGGCCAAGTTCAGCATCGCGTTTCAGTACTTCTTGAAACTCCTTGGCCATTTGAATAAGTTCTTCAATCACCTGAGCAGTTTCAATAGCACGGTTGTTGTATTTGCGCAAAGTTTCCTTTAAGCGGTCGCTATATTTCATTTCCTGCACAACGTTATTGCGGGTTTTTGATCTTATCTCGTCCTTCAGCAATTTTTCCAGCAACTCCACTGCAAGGTTACGGTAAGGCATATGCCGAATGTCTTCCAAAAACTCTTCCGACAACAATCCGATTTCAGGTTTATCCAACCCGACCAGTTCGAATACATCGGCAACACCGTCTGCAATCACGGCATTATCCAGGATCTGTTTGAGAACCGAATTTTTATCTTCCTCTGTGCGCTTTTTATCTACAGATGTGAATTTACTAATAGCGGCTTTAATGGCTGAAAAAAATGCTATTTCAGCACGCAACTCTTTGGCTTCATCCAGGGTGCCGCACAATGAATAGGCTTTGTTGATTGCCAGCACGGCATCTAAATAGCGTTTTTTACCATCATCAAGCCCCAGAATATGATTCGCTGCCGGTACCAGCAGTTTGTAGGCGTTGCTTTCAAAGTTGCTGTAATCAAACCCATGGAAGAGCCCGCGCGCCACATCCATTTTTTCCAGCAATACCGAATATGCCTCTTCGGCGCGCAGGGTTGGTTCTCCCCTGCCTTTGGCATCGGTATAGTTTTTCAGTGCTTTTTTTAATTCACTGACAATTCCGATGTAATCCACCACAAGGCCGCCTTGTTTGTTATTAAATACCCGGTTTACCCGCGCGATTGCCTGCATCAGGTTGTGGCCTTTCATGGGTTTGTCGATATACATGGTGTGGCAACATGGTACATCAAAACCTGTGAGCCACATATCACGAACGATTACCAATTTAAGCGGGTCGTTAATATCTTTGAAGCGTTTTTCCAATTTTTTCCTGGTTTGCTTGTTGTAGATGTGTGGCTGTAACAATTCGCGATCAGACACCGAGCCGGTCATCACAATTTTAATCGCGCCTTTGTCAGTGTCCGGGTTATGCCAATCCGGGCGCAATTCTACAATAGCATCATATAAGTGCACGCATATTTCACGGCTCATGCCTACGATCATGGCTTTGCCATCCATGGATCTGGTGCGCTCTTCAAAGTGTTCTACAAGATCGGCAGCCACCTGTCGAATGCGCGGTTGCGTCCCGACCAGTTTTTCTAAGCGGCTCCACTCGCCTTTGGTTTTCTCGCGGTTAGATACATCTTCTTCGTCTTCCACCACTTCTTCAACCTGAACTGACAATGATTCTATTTCGGCATGATTCAGATCAAGTTTTGCCAGACGGGATTCGTAATAAATGGGTACGGTTGAGCCATCGTCTACAGCATCCTGAATGTCGTAAATGGTAACATAATCACCAAATACTGCGCGGGTGTCTTTGTCTTCAAGTGCAATGGGCGTGCCTGTAAAACCAATAAATGAGGCATTGGGCAGGGCATCACGCATGTATTTGGAATAACCGAATACCAGCTTGCTGCCTGTGACATTGCCATTTTCATCTTTCACTTCTATGAAGCGCCCTTTTTGGCCATACTGGCTGCGGTGTGCTTCATCGGAGATCACTACAATATTATGGCGGTTGTTCAGGATTGGGTGGCCGTCTTCTTTCTCGAAAGGTGAGAATTTCTGTACTGTGGTAAAGATAATGCCGCCTGTTTCCCGCTCGGAGAGCAGCCGGCGCAATTCACTGCGGCTGTTAGCCTGAACAGGTGTTTGCTTGAACAGTTCCTGAGCATTGGAAAATGTCCGGAACAGTTGGCCGTCGAGGTCGTTTCGGTCGGTCACTACTACCAGGGTGGGGTTATTCATTGCAGGTTGCTGCAACAACTTACCGGCATAACAACACATGGAGATACTCTTGCCTGAACCCTGGGTATGCCAGAATACGCCTGCCTTTTTGCTGCCGGGAACTACTTCCTTGCCATAGGTTGCACGGACCTCATATCCCATGTGTTCATCCGGTATCTTTGCGGCGATCAGGGTTGTATTTACTGCTTCGCGAACCGCATGGAACTGGTGATATCCTGCGATTTTCTTGATGATCATTTCGCCATCGGTTTCAAAGAGCACAAAGAAGCGGATGTAATCGAGCAATAGTTCGCGGTCAAAAAAACCCCGCACAAGGGTTTCGAGCTGACATTCCAGTAGCGGCCTGTCGTCTTCGTGTTTGATAACACGCCAGGGTGAAAAGCGTTCTTTGTTTGCTGTCAGTGAGCCAATGCGGGCGTTGTAGCCATCACTCACAACCAGCGCTTCGTTGAACACAAACAGGTCGTTGATCTCGTTTTTGTACGTTTGCAGCTGATTGAACGCATCCCATATATCGGTGTTCTCATCGTTGGGACTTTTAAGCTCCAGCACCGCAATTGGCAAGCCGTTTATGAAGCATACAACATCCGGGCGGCGCGGCTGTTTTGTTCCCTGTATGGTGAACTGGTTGACTGCCAAAAAGCGATTGTTGGCGAGATTCTCAAAGTCAATTAAGAAGGCGTGGTCGTGGATTGTCCTTTCATCTTTCCGGTATTCAACCGGCACGCCTTCCAGTAATAAGCGGTGAGCGGTGCGGTTACTGGTTGTTAGATCCGGACTGTCGGGTTTTAGCACCACCGCCATGGCTTGTTCAATGGCATTGCTGGGAAGGTGCGGATTGATGCGCACAAGGGCTTCGCGCAGGTAACGTTTTAGTAGCACTTCGTGATAATCGGTGCGTTCCGGGTTGGCTGAGTCAGGGGCAATGTCGGGGCCATAGGCGATATCCCAGCTGTTATTGCGGAACCAGTTGAGGCAGAGTTGTTCCAGTTCGTTTTCGTTCATTTTATTAACCTCTCTGCATTTTTGTTATTTTTAGTGTATCGACTGATAATTTACCGGAAAGAGTTTTGGAAGGATGGTGTCGCGGAAATAAACAGGATTTTTCTAGAGAGGTTGCAGGTCATGGCTTCAATAGTTTGTTTTCAACCCACGTTCTTAATTGCTGTACCATTTCCAACGCTTTTTGGCGATTAAAATCGTCTTCTTCTTCCATGGGAATGTAATCATAACGGAATTCAACTGCAAAAGGTGAGAGGGTGCGTATTTCCATAAGTGTTTCCGGAAATTCTATGTCATTATCCCTGATCAAGTCTATCAGTTCCCTCAAATCGTGTGTCCTGCGGTAAGATATGGTTTTTGCCATGAGAAGGGTTTTTAGTAGCTTTTCAGAGGCTTGCTGTGCATGAAAGCCAATGATTTCATCTCTTATTCTATCATTTGAGATGATTTCTTCAAGGAGCGTCTCATCGTCTCTTGCTTTCGCCAGAAGAAGTTCTGCTCTTTCAAGCGACTCCATAAACCACCTTTCCTTCAATAGCTGCTTCGTAAATGACTGTTCCGGACGCATCCTTCCATTCATTATATGATTTTTCACTTACTACAAGTACATCTACAGGTATTCGAAGAGGACTTAACACATCACGCAGGCGCACGGTTTCCTTCCTGCGAGCTTTTATTTCTTTTTCAACAACAAGAAAATCAAGGTCGCTGCTCTCTTTGCTGTCACCACGAGCGTAAGAACCGAAGAGTATTATCCTGACAGGATTTGCAGCTTTCCTGAGGAGTTCGACAGCTTCCTGAATGGTTTTTTGAGATATCATATTCTACCTTATATTTATTTTCATTGTTTAAATTACTATTTGTACTGACGCGAATTTTGCCAGACATCAGCTTCGGGAGGTGGTATGGCGCGTTCCGGGTTGTTTGGGTCCCAAAGGGAAGTCATAGGTGGTTCCAATTGTTATCGCGGAACCAGTTGAGGCAGAGTTGTTCCAGTTCATCTTCGTTCATTTTATTAACCCCTCTGCCGGACTTCAACAAATCCGGCTTTTTTAAGCGCAGCCACCATTTTTTTACCGGAAACCACTGGTAATTTAGGCATAGGCAACTTCAATCGTTGTCCATAAAGGCTTTGATGTGTACAAAGGCAGGTCTTCTATACCAAAACTTTCAATATAAAGTTCAATGGCTTCTTTGATGTTTACCTGTGCTTCTTCCAAAGTTTCCCCTTGAGATGTTACGCCAAGCTCAGGACATCTTGAAACGAAAAAATTGTCTTCTTTTGTGATTGATATCATGAATGTACTCATTTAATATTTAGCTCCGGTTTTATTGTATTATTTGCCTCATTGTAAATTAACTTCACTGTTTTGTCATATCCCAAACATCAACGATTGTAAACGATGATTTCACCAATAATTGTAGATTATAATCGCCAATTCGTTATATTTTCTCAACTTTTAGCACATCTGATCTGAGCAGATCGCGAAATTCGATGGCGTCTTGAGTCAAATTATCGTTCGGTTCGTGTATCAAACTATCATACACCAGCTACCTCTGTTCACCCGATAATAGTTCCCATATATCCTTATAATCTGAGCCAGACAAATGGGAACCTTCGGGCCGAACTTGCTCCCATTTGCTTTCATCCATGTTCTTCAAAAATTCTCTCGCTTCATGCACACCAACTTTATCAGTCTCCTGAATTAAATTCGCTTTAAACTCCCGACCAAGTTTTTCAGCGACACTTCGCGGAGCGGAATTCATTCGCATTAAAACTGCTTCCTCGGACTTGACTCCATGATAAATCATCGCTGGCAAAACATCAATTCTCCGACGCTCACTTTCTGAAAGTGATTCAAAATCAATGCCAGCCATTCGGCTTAATGCGGAAAGTCCCCATGTTCCGTTGTTAACGAGATTTCGATAGATTGCTTTACAGACATCAGTAATGGCATTGGTTTCAGTTCCCTGGAAAAACTGCTGTGCAATGTCCTGAATACTTTTTCCTGAAACCCATGCAGTGGTAATATCAGCAATTTGCTTCTTTTCAATGCCTTTACCACCAAGTTCTGTAAGGGATTTTAGTTGCGGTACTTTTAACATTACGCCAAATAGATCGGCCAATCCGTTCCCGGAACCAAATAAACTATCCGGCTGCCAATCATCAATTGTAAGTTTTCTTTCTAACCGATTGAGACCAGCCAGGGCTTTCCCGACACCTTCAGGTGAAAAGCCGGTCATATCTGCCAATTTCACCTGTCCCTGATTTTTGGATAATTTTCTCGCGTAATTTTTTGTAGCATCCAAAAGGGCATGTGCTTTTTCTTTACCATCATGGGAAGAATTCAGTATCCCATAACCGTAGGTGTTTCTAAGCAATTGATCTGTTTCAGATAGAACAGCATCGAGATTTTTCTTTTCATTCCACAGATGAGCGACATAACATCGGAAATCCTCCCACTGCTCTTCCTGAATGACTGTACTGAGGTCATTGAGACGACCAGTTTCTTCAAGTTCATCCAGCATGTTAACAAGACGGGATACCAGCTCTCCTGTTGTTTTACTAACATATTCCACAATTTCTTCTGGTTTGTTTCCTGCTGCAAGACCTACTACACCGACGCTATCATGACCCATGCGTCCGGCACGACCGGCCAGGTTCCAAAATACTCTTGGTGCCATCTCTTTGGAGTAGGTGCCATGAGGAACAAAGCGAGATGATAAAAAGACAGATGAGACTGGAAAATTAATTCCTTGTGCTATTGTCGTGGTAGTGCAAAGAACACGTAATTCTCCTTCCTCGGCCAACCATTCGATCAGTGTCCGAACTTCATCGGAAAGTCCGGCATGGTGTACACCGACGCCGTGTGAAAGCATATTGACAAGTTCAAAATCCGGGCTGATCTCAGTTTTCAGGAATTTCCGAACCAGTTCTATTTTATTTGGTATAGGGGAAAGCACATCAACAGTTTCACAGATTTTTCGAGCCATTGTCCATACAGAATTGATGGTGTTAGCAACAGCTATACTTGTGCCCCGTTCTGAAAAGATTTTTGCCATAGCAGCAGTTTGTAATGCCAATCCTTTTTGCTGTTTATTCTTTGCATCAAAAATCTTTGATTTAGGTATTTTTAGTGGCTTTACGCCACCAGCTGCATGCTCACCTTCCAGATTGATCGTTTTTGGCGTAGTCGTTAGTGTCTTATATTTCAGCCTCCAGCCTGCATGGACTGATCCATCCGGTTCTGCATGGAAAATTCCCACGATGCGTTCGTTTGGCTGCCACGGAGTGGTGCCGATACTAATAGTTCTTCCAGCGTTCACATCGTGTGCCAGCCAACGGGCTAATGTTTCTGCTTTCTCGACGTAAGGCATCAACAGCAAGAAATTTGCAGAACTCTGGTATTCCTGCTTGATGGTAGCAAGCAATAGTTCTATACGTAATCCTCGCACCTCATCCTCAATATTATGGGCTTCATCCATAACGACAAGAGCCAACGGACGTGAAACTTTCTTGTTTCGGATTACTAGCTGGAGTTTTTCCGGTGTGGTTACAAGAACATCAAATGATTTTTCATTGTCAGTGCCAGACAAAAGGTCATCTTCAAAAGTGTCGATCTCTATCGCGCCAGTCAGTTGCTCGACCTGTACACCAATTGGTTCAAAATCACGTCGTAAACGACGGGTTATTTGTGCCGTTAATGCGCGTGTGGGTGCCACATAGGCAATCCAGCCGTGATCGGCATCGAACTGATTTAGTGCCTGCAATATCTTAAACTGTGCTAACAATGTTTTTCCGCCGGATGTTGGCATTTCAACTACAACTGCTGTGCTGGCCTGGTCCAGCAACCCTTGTTCCTGTAATGCTGTTCGCTGTGGGGGCAACAGTTCAAACAACGCTTGATGCCTGGTAGTGTTTTTCACAAGTTGTGTCACGCGTGAATTAACCACTCGACTAACCCACCAGATTGACCCTGCTACCATCTGCCGAGCTGCGACATGTAACCATCGCAACAAAACTTCCAATTGGGCATCGTGGGCGGCAGTAGCTGCTTCTAAACCTGATTCGAAGTGCTTATCCAATTGCGTGGCAATGTCAGCAGGTTCGCCTTGCAACATGTAAAGAGCTAAAAGTTCTGTGGCTTTAGCCCAGTGGTATAAAGCAATCAAACGTAAAGCCATAGCTCTATCGCCTGCATTATCACCATTGTTCAGCACATCGGATTCAAAGGTTTTTTGATCATCCCTCAGTCCTATTATGGTGTAACGGATGTCATCAAGGTCATCCCAGCCTTTTTTACGAAAGAGGCGGATCCAACATCCAAAGAGTTTGTATAGCACTCGCTGGTCCCATGACACATCAGCGACCGAAGGCGTTGGTATGATCTCTTCATTTTCATTGTACCAACGGCGCAGATCAGACCAGCGTTCTCCGCAGTAAGCCAATGCAGAAAGGTGAAGGATATGGAATATCGACTCTTCTGTTTGCCCGGGCAAGTTGAAGAGGCGGCGAATTTCAAATGCACGCCAGGCACCGGACGCACACTGCTGCCGGAGTTCATCATCCGTACTGGTCGGGTTCAGGATGGCGTTCAATCCCTCGATGGCTGCCATTTCATAGGCCAAAGACAAACGACGCAACAGATCAGAATCATTAGTCGTCTCTGCAAAGTTGATCTGCATTTGTTGGCCAACTGCCTGTTTGACCAGACGAGCATTTGCTACTTCAAGACCCCGGTCACGTTCAACTTCCCCTACAGCCAGAACAGCCCAGTGTTTGTCTACTTTAGCAAGAGAGTCGTTGCTGACTATCATGTGTTATCTTCCTCCCTCAATGCCACCACTCTTATACCCAACGAATTGATACTGCCGGATGGTAGATAAAGAGCCAGAAGTTCAATGGACATCGTTTGTGGGCAGTCATTGCCCAATTTGCTAACCCGTATACGTAAATCATCCTCGTGTGGCTCCACATCGCGCACAAGCACTCCGAATAGCATGACGTCGGTATCATCAGCGTTGTAACGCATGAAAGCATTAATGAACCGATTCTTCCATGATGCATTTAACGCGCGATGCCATAGGTATTTCACCAGGTCATCACGTATGGATACCCTGTCACGCAAATCTTCAAGCTGTTGCTTAAGGCCAGTCCTGCCATACATTGCTCCAGGTGGATATTTCCTTGAAGTTGAAGTTTTGACTTCTCCAAAAGCGAAACGTACTGTCTCCCCATCACAATGAATACCCACAAGGTCAGCACCTGGCAAGCTCGAACCGGATTTCCGTTCGTCCCGACCATCAGGCCACGGAAATGTACAGGTGCGATGATGCGTAAGGTATGATTCGGCAAAAGCTTCACCCACTCGCCATGGTTCAGGTTCACGGTTGTGTCCAAGAACTCTTTTTAGATTATCCTGGTCAAAATCCGTGTCAGGCAAACTCGATAACATGTTTGTAATATCAGTTGTTCCCTCGTCATCAAACACTATTTCAGCTATTGGACCGGTCAGGGCAGGTTCCAGTTCACTGGTTGTGTAAGACAGGCCGCAGCCGGTGACTGATGCGGAGCCAAGAGTGTATTCGATTGTTCCGGTTGGGAGTGTCATTTTGTGGTCTCTGGTGGTTTATTTGTGGCTGGTGTGCGTAGTATTGTAGATTATAATCATCAATTCGTCATATTTTCTCAACTTTAAGCACATCCGATTTGAGCAGATCGCGAAGTTTGATAGCATCCTGTGTCAAATTGTCGTCTGGTTCGTTTATCAAACCATCATACAGGAACGCGAACTCTTCATTGAGTTGTTGCAGTGCTTCCTGCTTGTTTTCTGAAAATGTATGTAAACCATATCGTGGGCACTCATATACCCACAGGTCTTTTTGATATTTCAGAGAGCAGGTTGTGGGTTTCTTGAGGATGAAACTGGTGTTGTTGAAACTGAATGATGATATTTTGAATGGTTTAAGCTGATTGTTAATCATACATCATCTCTTTTTATGTTTTGTCTACATTATTTTATTGGTTTGTTTCGTGTAGGTGCCGTTTTAATACCACTTCGTGGTAATCGCTGCGTTCGGGATTGCTTGAATCAGGCACAATTTAGGAACCATAAATAACATCCCAACTGTTATCACGGAACCATTCGAGACAGATTTGTTCCAGTTCACCTTCATTCATTTTATTGTGCTCCTGATTACTAGAAAATGGTTTAGTTTAATCGTGTTGATTTTCTACGACTGGCACCATTTCTGTTAATTCTGGATTAGTACTTATCTCAATGGTCTGTTGATCTTCCTTTTCTTCTTCCTCTTGATTATGGAATTGGATGAGATATTCCCTATAAGCTTTTGGGTCACAATCAAATAAGACCTTACTGTATGGAATTGGATCTGAATTATTGATTTTTAAATCAACTGAATCATATGAAGTATCCAAATAATCATTAAATTCATCATGGTCCAAGTAATAAATTCGTTCGGCGTACTCAGGATTAGCAAGCAAACGGTTTTTTTTAAGGAGAAAGCCTGAAACACCATCTACTAAATAAGCAACCATCTCAGCTTCAGGCATCTCAATTGGACTTACAAAATGACCGTCTTTCCCGTGAGAAGAAGCACCAAACTTATTCCTAAGTTGTGGAACCCAATGTGCGATTGTACCTGTTAATTTTTCCAACATACTCCTTGCTTCATCATCACGACTAAACGGCAGAATCTCTTTTACTGTTTTGTAAAGGAGATTCATATCATCAGATGAATCAAAAGTTTCACCCTTATCTTTCAATATTGTCTTATAGGTCGTTTCCAATAACGCTTTGGATGTATCTAATGTTAATGCAGAATCTTTTTTTGCAACTGAATCTTGAACTCGTTGCATTTGTTCAAACAAATGCAACATCTCTTCGCTACCAGCAATAGCTTTCGATGTGCTTGGTAAAATAAATTCAAAATCACTCACTTAAACACATCCTCATGGCGTAACTTCCCCAGATAGCAATTTTGGTAATAATGAATCACGAATATCCGCTAAATTTATACATTCAATTGCTTTTTCAGTGATTTTGTTATAAAAAACAGATACCATTTCATAATAAGATTGCTGAATCCCTTCACTTGGAACTACTACCTGAATAACCTTGAAGTTCTTTTTACTTATTTCAGCAAATGTTGTTCCACTAGACCTTTGTTTTATTTCATCCATTACAGAATTACACCACTGAATAACAAACTCTGGTGACAATTGTTTATCGCAGAGCATGGCTATGTAGCCTTGGTTCACAGCAACAGGCACCTTAGCTAGAGCTAGGTATCCAACAGGTGCACGAGAAGACATTAAAACGGTATTTACAGGTAATAAACCTGAACTAATGTTTTTAAGTCCAGCGTCAGTGATTTTTCGATCAGTTGTTAATAATACTTTATCATTCAGATTCGAAAGGTCTTTAGGCGTTGTCCAGTGTATTCCCCCACCATCCCAAAACTTTGGATTCTTAGTTGAAGGCGTGCCGCCACCCACAACACCGACTTCTTCACCAATGGTGCTAATCTCCCACCCCTCCGGCACTTCCCCCAACTCCGAATCCTCCATCCCCGCAGGAAACAGTCCGGCAGTGCTCTTGAGCTGAGCATAATCTTCCGCCCGCCCGCCTTCCATTTTATCTAACTCATCATCGGTCTTGCCTGAGAT
>JAUVET010000291.1 GCA_030594665.1 Methanosarcinaceae archaeon | reverse complement strand
GTACATAATTTTACAAATTATATACATTCAAAATGGAGATACACCATGTCGTTCCACGTAATGATAATCCCTACATTAGGCTGCCCATCCAATTGTGAATACTGCTGGAGTTCCGAGGAAAGTTCTCCGATAATGACCGATGAGACCGTTGAAGATATTGTAAAATGGCTCAAGAACTTCCGCAAAGAACCGGTTACCTTTACATTCCATGGCGGGGAACCGCTCCTTGCCGGTGCAGACTTTTATCGAAAAGCCCTGTCGACACTGGCTGATGGATTGCATGAACAGGGAATCGCTTTTGCTTTGCAGACGAATCTGTGGAAAATGACCCCTGAGCTCGCACAGATATTTGCTGAATATAATATCCCGATCGGTTCCAGTTTAGACGGTCCAAAGGAACTCAATGATTTCCAGAGAGGGAAAGGGTACTACGACAAGACCATGGCAGGCTATGAGATCGCTAAAGCCAATGGTCTCAATGTAAGTTTCATCTGCACCTTCACATCCCATTCCATAAAGTTAAAAGAAGAAATATTCAACTTTTTCCTTGAAAACGGTTTAAATCTAAAATTACATCCTGCATTACCATCCTTACGTGATGACAATCCTGAAAAATGGGCACTTCCACCGGAAGAATATGGGGAATTGTTGGTTTATCTTCTGGACAAATATCTTGAGAACATTAATGATATCCAGATCATGAACATTGACAACCTGTGCCAATGTTATTTCGGCGGTCGGGGCACAGTCTGTACATTCGTAGATTGTATGGGGGACACATTTGCAGTAGGACCCGATGGAAGCATATATCCCTGTTATCGTTTCGTAGGCATGCCAGAATACGTAATGGGTAATGTTCGTGATCAGCCCACCGTGGAAGACCTTGCTAAATCCGATGCATGGAAATTTATGTTCCAATACAAAGATTACGTTGATCAGGAATGCAGCGATTGCCCCCACATAAAATACTGTAGAGGTGGCTGTCCCTACAATGCCATCGCACCCAATGATGGTAAAATAAAAGGCGTTGACCCACACTGCATTGCATACAAAAGAATATTCGAAGAGATCATCAATAAAGCAAACGAAGAACTATTTGGAGGTTCGGGAGGCGGTCCGGCAATGTTTGGTTTTGGAGCAGCACCCGCGCCAGGTGGTAAAGCCGGAATAATGGACCTTTTGCGCAAAAATACCGCACCATCTGAAGTGCAGTATTAACAACAACAACAACAACCGCTAAACAATACCAATTAACATACAGACTATTCCCGCTCAATTCCAATCAGCAAATACCCGTACACCGCAAAGAACCCGAAACCTATCGGCACTGCCCTGAAAGCATCCGACCATACAACAAATGAACTCACAGCCAGCAGAACACCGCATATAAGCAGTCCTGCGCCGGGTAACATAGCACTTATTTTATATTCCATCTGCTCGCGCGCCAACTCGTACACGAATATCCCAACGCATAGCGCCGCTGCCAGTGCCCAGAAAACAGTTCGAATAGATGGCGCAAAACCGCCATAGGATAACATTGTCAATTGCTTAAGCACATTTACTGCAAGTGTGCCGTATGTCATGTCGAAATTCAGGTAAAAAAGTGAGAACTTAATACCCCAGCCTGTGCTGTATTGGTATATTTCCCACGGCACGGCCAGGCACACGAACGGGAGCAGTTTCCTGAGTACAGGAATATCGTTTTCGGTGATGGATAGTTCTTTCATGGTATCTTTATATTCCCATTCATATATTTACTTTTAACTTTTATTACAGTATATATTTTATATATACTTCGTGTTGATCAAGGCGTAGCGAGAATTTCCTCGTAAAATAACATCAATATATATTTATACTATAGTATATATAGAATAGTGTAAGATCATATAAACCGGGGAATTGCCATAGAAACACGTAAAATCCAGCAGACAGGCGGCTCAACCTACATCATATCACTACCAAAACAATGGGCTGACAAGGTGGGGATCAAGACAGGCGCGCGCGTATCACTTGCACCCCAGCCGGACGGTACGCTTTTAATAGACCCCATACATGACTCTCCAACACTAAAAAGGAAGAAGATCGATGTAAGTAACATAAATGGGGACGCACTCACACGCGACACGATTGCTGCTTATCTTGCAGGTTATGACATAATCGAACTAACATCAAATCGTTTTTCATCGGAACAAAAGAAGGTCATAAGGGAAATATGCTACAAATTGATAGGACCTGAGATAATCGAAGAGACTGCAAAAAGTGTGGTGATACAGGACCTTTTGAACCAAAATGAGATATCCATAAAAAAAAGTGTGCGGCGAATGTTCCTGATCTCAAATTCAATGCACAAGGATGCGGTCATTGCATTGAAGAACAGCGACACCGATCTTGCACTGGATGTCATACAGCGAGATGATGACGTTGACAGGTTGTTCTTGCTAACGGCAAAACAGTTTCGTTCAATTCTGAGGGGGGCACGTGTGCCTGACATATCCGACATATCCATTGATGAATACCATGACCTGCGCATGACAGCAGCCCCCCTGGAGCGAATAGCAGACCATGCGCAAAAGATAGCAAAAATCGCATATTTAATGGAAGATACGATACCCGATGATGTGATGGAGTTGACGGAAAAGGCAAGTGAAGC
>JAUVET010000018.1 GCA_030594665.1 Methanosarcinaceae archaeon | reverse complement strand
GATACAGCTTCTAAATAGATAATACTGATATCCATCTGGGTAGCTGCAATAGGATATACATTATCTCCAATTACTATCGCACCAAATGGAATCGCAACGATCATCATAAATCCTGATCCCAGCACAATTATCGGAGCAAGCACAAATAGCCATTTATCAGCTTTTGCAGGGATTATGTCCTCTTTTGTAAACAATTTGATCGCATCTGCAATCCCTTGCAAAATCCCATATCTGCCACCAACACGGTTTGGACCTATCCTTGACTGGATATCCGCTCCAAACTTACGTTCAAGCCAGACTGCAAGTATTGCACATACAAACACAATACCAATCAAAAGAAGTCCAACTATACCACTAAACCATGGATTGTATACAATATCTACAATATTCATATTATACACCTCATCTGTCTGCCTCGCTGGTACATCCATCCATACTTGCTGCAATTGCAGCCACATCCGCTACATAAGTATTAAGAAGCAGAGGTGGTAACGCTTGCATTGTCGGGAAGACCGGACCTCTTATCTTGACCCTGTAGGGTGTATCGGAACCGTCTGATATCATATACATACCCATTTCTCCTCTTGGATCTTCTACTCGATAAAATACCTCACCTGGTGGCACTCTCATAACCGGAGTTCTGCGACCATATGGTGTTCCCTCCGGGAACAATGGTCCCTGTGGCATCTGGTCGAATGCCTGTTCTATCATGTAAATACTCTCATGAACTTCATCGATACGCACCTTTATACGTGCAAAGATATCACCATTTTTCTGGGTACATACCTTGAAATCAAGATCATCATATACAAGATACGGGTCATCTTTACGAACATCAAATTTCACACCTGTTGCCCTGAGCGGTGGTCCTGCAACACCTAGTTCTATTGCCACTTCCTTAGTAAGGGTGCCCACACCTACTGTACGCTGCTTGTATATTCTGTCAGTGTTGTAGAGATCTTCATGTTGATCAAGTTTCTTCTTAAGGTCATTCAAAACAGACATGACTTTTTGTTCATAACCTTCAGGGAAGTCTTCACGAACTCCTCCGAATCTCAAATAAGTCTGGGTAATACGTGAGCCTGTAACAGTATCGATCAAATCAAGAATCTCCTCTCTTTCCCTGATCATATACAGGAACATAGTAACAAAACCAAGATCCGTCGAAAACTCACCCAAACCCAATAAATGACTCTGGATCCGTGAAAGTTCTTCCATGATCACTCTTATGTACTGGGAACGTTCCGGCGGTTCAATTCCAACAAGCCTTTCAACACAGCCGCAAAATACCTCATTATTGCTCATTGCAGCAAGATAACATATCCTGTCAGTTATTGTAATACCCTGAAGATAAGTTTTGTTTTCCAGAATCTTTTCAATTCCTTTGTGGATGTATCCCATCTTAAGTTCAGCATCAACAACAGATTCCCCTTTCAATCGAAGATCCAATAAATATGGTCCTGGCTGAATTGCATGCTGGGGTCCAAGATGCATTAACATTTCCGATGGTCCAATATTTGTATCCATTATTATTCACCTACACTAAATTCTTGGAAGTCTTGTTCGGGAACCCTTCATAATCCTTTCGAAGTGGCCAGTCACCAAGCATCTCATCTATTAAAAGAAGCGGTTTTAGATACGGGTGATTCTTGTACATGATCCCGTACATTTCATACGTTTCCCGTTCGTACCAGTTCGCATTCCAGTAAATTGAAACAATTGATTCAATTTCCGGATCATCCCTTGGTAATTTCACTTTTAAAGTGATAACAACCGGATGTTCATAAGACGCTATATGATAAACGACTTCCAGTTCATTCCGATCCGGATAATCAACACCACATTCGCAAGACAGATGGTCACATTCAAGATTATCAAGCATGTGCTTGCATACATTGAATATCGCATCTTTCTCCACATATGACGTAAGCCTCATGTCGGATTCGATCTTTGATTCCGATAGATCATTCGGGAATGTTTTAGTTAAAGAGTTGAGTATATACTCTGCATCGATCATCTCTTTCACCTCAATAGTCCGTACCTAAATCTTTCTTGGCCATGATCTTCTTTTGAAGTTCAATGAAACCTTGTATCAACGCTTCCGGTCTTGGTGGACATCCTGGAATAAACACATCTACCGGGAATATCTCATCAATGTTTTGTACCGTACTATATGACTCATAGAATGGACCGCCACTAATGGAACAGTCACCCATGCAAATAATCCATTTTGGGGATGGCATCTGATCCCACACTCGCTTAAGGGCGGGGAGATATTTCTTGGTCACATAGCCACTTATGACTATAACGTCAGCCTGTCTCGGGGAATCTCGTGGGATGATCCCAAAACGGTCCGTATCATAGTGCGAACAACCTGTAGAGATCATTTCCACACCACAGCAACCCATTGGCTGGGTCAGGAACCAGAGTGAATTTTTCCGGCCCCAGTTTATAATGTCCTGCGCAGGAGTCTTTTTCAAAAAATCACTAATTGCACTTGTGGTGGTAAAACTTACATTTTCAATCACTTCACCCATTTAAACGCCCCCTTCTTCCACATATACAAATCTCCTATCAGTACACTAACGATGAAGAACAGCAGCATTGAAACCACCGCTACGTCTGTTATACCATGACCAATGTACACCATAGCCCACGGATACATGAAAAGAATCTCAATATCAAATATTAAAAATGCTATTGCATATAAATAATATTCAATGTTGAACTGTATCTTTGCATCACCAATCGGCACCGACCCACACTCATAGGTTGTGAGTTTTGCTGCCGCTTTGCTCCTTGGACTTAAATTGTATACAATGAACATCAACACAGGTGGCACAGCAAGCGCCACTATAAGAAATATTACAACCGGGATATAACTACCAATTATTGACATATTGAATCACCTAATAATATCAGAATAGATTGATTGATTGTTTGTATATAACTATTTCCAAATTAAACGGCGGAGTTTGATGCCATAAAACACATTGAAGAGCATAATTTTTGATAAAATACACAAATTCAAGAGAATTCTTGCGGTTAATTAAATGAATTTGAGCTTTTTCAAATAATGTCCGGCATAGTCAAACAGATTTTTATAAATCATGTATAATAAAAAAAGATGCACAGGGCAAAGAGTCGCCTGTGCATGAAATACTTTAAACGGTCTTTGGTGAAAAATACTTCTTTATTGCAGTACCACAATCTGAACATGATACTACAAGCCAATCGCCAACTTCATTCTTTGAATATTTTTCAAAGATCGATGCCCCACAAGTCGGGCACATATAATAATCTTTGAAATAGTAATGGTAGAACTCAGGGCATTTTCCAAGCCAGTCCATGACTTCCTGCATATACTCGAAATAGCGCTGTTTTGAAGGCGCATCACCATTCACAATTGCTTTTGCGGCACGCCGACCAACATCTTTTGTATGGTGGGTGGATTTTTCGATGAGTTTTTTGTAGTCAGATACATATTTCGTAGTGTTACCAAGATATTTTAGATATCCACTGTGTTCTTTTGGTTCACTGTGCCTGATGGTATGAATAAAATATTCACCCATTACATCTTCCATAATATCTGCACATGAAGTACATATGTTATAGTCATCATATATTTTGGAATCTTGTTCCTGGCCGCAGATGACGCATGTTTCCATTTTTACACCTCCATTAGGGATAACATTATTTGATTTCAATCTAAACCTCTGTCGGAATCGTTGCTTCCCGCGTGAACATGATTGGAAATATGTTCAAAACTGCGAGCAAGTCACCAGATCTGATCTTACCTGATTCCTGCCCGATGATGTATGCATATTTGATCACACGGTCATCCTCTATCAATGAATTTCCATTCTTTGAACCAATTTTTAATACAGATGCAACGGCATGATGTGAGAATGCACATGGTGTTGCAAGCATATCATGCTGAAGGTGAATCTCCTTTATGTTGATCTTCTTGAATTCACCTGCCCTGATCTCCACGTCCTCATCAGAGACCACCATCTCCCACTTGGCGCGCGTTGCCATTGTGAACTCGTAGGGCGATGCCGTCACTTTTTGTGACTTCAGTTCCCCGTTTTTACGAGAAACAACCTGTACTATTTGTGTGGACATTAAATCACCAGATAGATGATTGTCAACTTTGCTTATATAGTTTTCCCATATTCTTAACGGATAATCATTATATATATTCACATGAATATTTCGTATTTGTATAGTTGTGGTAAGATAGCTGTGAAAATATGGTATTTTATCTGAAACAAAATCAATGCAACCACTACAGGCAGCGCATTCCCACATCAGTGACTACGAAAATTGCGCCTGATATCTAAGATAATTCACTTTGTCCTTAAATGCGAAAATTCGTGAGAATTTTATCGGTGATGGCGGGATTGATAACAAAACAGTAATAAAATAGTGATGAAATGTCATGATTTTATCACAAATTCGCAATGCTCATCTCCCATGCATGACCGGCATGGTTGACTTATGCACACATTGGGATCCACTGCGTGCACAAGACCTTTCGAATAATATTTGCATAATACTTCTTTTGGAAACGCACCTGACATGATATTCTCGTATGGGCATCCAAACACGCGCAACACAACCGTGTCATTTTCCGTGTCAAGTTTTGTTCCGAATCCCCCTAACATAAAAACAGTTTCAAGTGGTATCATACAAGACAAAGTATCATTTGTGACTTCCATTGTTTCTATGATATCTTTTCCCTTTTCGAGTCCGACCAAATAAAATGCTTTTTTTATAACATCCATTCCCCCGTCGCCAAAAGTGTCACATATAAGCGGCAAGAGTCTGTTCATGATATCTTCATTTAGACGGTGCTCCTTAAAATCGATCTTTGAGGATACTCCAACAAGTTTCCAATTGTTTGCAAACTTGCGATACTTATCGCGTTGCAACCATTTGGACGTATCAACCATTATTCCAATCCCGTGTAATATTATTTAATTGCCGAATAAAGCATGACCAGGATCCCCGGGATCTCGATCCCCAAAGCAATAACCTTTGCTGCTTCAACACTGATATAGTCATTTAAGACAATCCCTGCCAGCGTATCAAAATTGCTGCCAAATATCATAATGAACATACCTATTGCAAGATATAACAGGTTTTTTTGTTTTGTCCTCTTATATGCCTCATATATAAAAATAACAAAAGTACCACCCAATAGATATACAATTACTGCAAGAATTCCTTCAAGGTTTGTTACCATACCAATGCCCCATTATGATTATTGATTATAATATATCGTATTCTGTGATCTGCATTTATTTGCGTTTCGCTCATCGTTTTTGTGTAATTTCGATAGAGGATTTATGTAGAGGATTTCGGTAGAAATTCTCGATGAAATATATCTTGCAATCGACAATGATAATTGGCGAAAGGAGATAACAAACACTGCGTATGAGCGCACATTCTTATAGATTGACCTCCAATCTTTTTGAATACACAAAGTAATACGTATTGGACATATAAATAAATGTGTGCACACATAAATTCTTGGACTTTTTGCACCTATCTATATTTGACCATACTCGCTTTGCACAAGATTGATTTACGTATAAATTATTAATACATTGAAAATGACAACAACGAACACGGATGATCCCAAATTCAAATCCGCATGCCGGGAACTTCTGAATATGGTGCTTGATGGCACGGTCACAGATGATCTGCAATTGGGCATCCAGAAAAAGAAGATAAGCGGGCGCTATAAACTATCCACCTTGCCAAAGAATGCAGATGTTATCATGGCAGGAAACGATGAGGAACAAAAGCAGGTAAAGGAAACTCTTCGCCGGAAACCTATACGTACCATTTCCGGTGTTGCAGTGGTCGCTGTAATGACATCTCCTGCCCCATGTCCGCATGGGATATGCATACCATGTCCTGGTGGTCCTGACTCTTCATTTGCATCGCCACAAAGTTACATGGGTCGTGAACCTGCAACCATGCGCGCGATCCAGAATGATTATGACCCATACAAACAGGTAACCTCACGTCTTACGCAATTGAAAACGATCGGTCACGAGATCGACAAGGTAGAACTGATCGTCATGGGTGGCACATTCTCAGCACGCCCACTGGATTATCAGGAATGGTTCACAAAACGATGTCTTGAAGCAATGAATGATTTTTATGACATAAAATGGCGGAGCAATGTTCACAACATAGGCACAAAATATCCGTATGTTACAATTGAGGATGTGCAAAAAGCCAATGAGACCGCAAAGATCAGAAACACAGGGATTACCTTTGAAACCCGACCTGACTGGGCAAGAGAGGAACATGTTGACAGAATGCTGGTTCTTGGTGCAACAAAGGTTGAGATTGGCGTGCAGAGTGTTTATGACTTTGTACTATCCAGAATAGAGCGAGGGCACACTGTCAGTGATACCGTAGAAGCTAACCGTATTCTCCGCGATAGTGGTTTAAAAGTGGGATTTCACATGATGCCACAGTTACCTGGTGTGGACGCAGAACAGGATTTGAGGGGCTTTGAGAAACTGTTTACAGATCCGCGTTTCATGCCGGATTATTTAAAGATATATCCCACACTTGTGACCGAAGGCACACGCCTCTATGATATGTGGAAACGGGGTGAGTACAGGGCACATGACCTCGACGAAACAGTAGACCTTATTGCAGACATGAAATCAATATTGCCGAAATGGGTTCGCTTGCAGCGAATTCAGCGCGACATTCCGGCGCAACAGATATTTTGCGGAGTTACTAAAAGTAACATACGTCAGCTTGCGGAAAAAAGATTGCATGAACGGGGCGGGCGATGTCGTTGTATCCGATGTCGTGAGGTCGGTCACAATATATTGAAAGGCACAGAACCAAACACTGACGACATCGAACTTACGGTTGAGTCGTATAATTCGTGCGGCGGTATTGAACATTTCATTTCATTTGAGGATGTAAAGCAGGATATCCTTATCGGATTCTTGCGCCTGCGATTTCCATGCGCGCCACATAGGAGTGAACTTGATGGTGCTGCACTTATCAGGGAATTGCATATATATGGATCAATGGTGCCGATCGGAAGGAGTGCAAAAGGAATGAATTGGCAGCATCGCGGATATGGTTCAGAACTTCTTTTGTATGCAGAGCAACTCGCACGTGATAATGGATACCGGAAACTATCAATTATAAGTGGAATTGGAGTTCGGGAATACTATCGTAAATTCGGATACTCACGCGATGGTTCCGGTCCGTACATGTCAAAAATAATATGATCTCAATGTGTGCCTTATAATTATAATTATAATTATAATTATAATTATAAATAGGACATCTAAGTTCTTTTATTTAGAGGATTTCTATCGATGATTTTTACAGGGTATTCCTATCGGGTACAATTCCAAAATCCAGTGATTATAACAATAATATTAGACGCAGATTAACGCTGATTTACGCAGATGCAACCTTAAATCTGCGTGAATCAGCGTTAATCTGCGTCTTAAAAATAACTGGAAAATGGGATAGTGCCTTCCTATCGAAATCATCTACCTAGATCATCTATAGAAATCCTACTCAAAATATGATTTTACAATCTCTGCCGCTTTAGTAATTTCTTCAAAACATGAGTTTATATTTTCATCAGGCGGTACCATTGCAATAACCATTACTTTTGATCCTGCACAAACTGTCACCATCTTTGCACCATCATTGATTTCAATTATCAATCGATCGATTGATTTCTTTCCTATCGCCTGCATGGTCAATAGTGCAGAATTGCGAAAAACTGAAGTCATACACGCAATCGTTTCAATATTCAAATTACTGTCCATGTCCGATGTCACAAGTAATCCATCATTTGAAATGATTGCAGATGACTCCACGTTCGAATCTGCTCTTAAATTAACAAGTACATTTTTTAATATATCGATAGTCATTTTTTATCATAACCCATCACTGTATTAACTAAAGTAGTTACAGTTCCTTCTCCCCGCACGATGTAAATGTATCAGTGCGTTACATATATACATTTAGATAGTATATAATATTGTTGGATTTTATGATTTCATATCAACTTTTTTTGACTGAAACTGTTTTATGCAAAGCTACTCGTATATGTGTAATACAGAACTTGCCATGTGCAAGCAACATCATATATTGAGGTAATAATGTCAGAATCCATAACTCTTGACAACATATGTCAGAAATTAAAACATATTGATAATAAGTTAGATCAACTTATACAAAAGAAAACAACAAGTGATATTGATCCAAACATGTTGGATTCACTGGATGTTATGACACTATTATCACTTCCTGACCACCTGCGCACGAGTGCATTTACTCTCTTTGAACTAAAGGAAGCTACTGCAGACGAGGTTTCAAAAGTGACCAATAAAGAGCGTGCAGTGGAGAGTAATTATCTTAATCAACTTGTTCGGATGGGATATGTTGAAAAATTTAGGATTGGAAGGAAAGTATATTTCCGGATCAATGAAAAGTCAGATATCAACAGATGAGCAACTTAAACATATTTATTTGATAAAATGAATACAATTTATTTATAAAAACAACACATTTATTTGATAGAATAAACAAATTCATTTGATAAATTTACTTGTTGAATGGTTATATATACAATATTGTATAATCCACTATTGCATCATTTGTTGATAATTAATATCTAATCCAGAGGCTAAATGAGTATAACAATAGCAGTACATTCCTGTAAAGGTGGAACCGGTAAAACAAGCATTGCAGTAAATCTGGCAGGAGTTTATGCAGCTTCTGGTAAGAATGTATGTCTTCTTGATCTAGATTCAAAAGCCCCTTATTTGTCCTCAATATTCAATGTCGAGGCAAATAAATGGATCAATGATGTTCTTTTTGGCAAATGCAATGTTATGGATGCCATATATGACATATCCAATGAGATTGGAACAAGCGGCAAGTTGTACTTAGGCTTATCAAATCCGGATATAATTGCCATTCGGGATATATCCAGCAAGGATCGCAAATGGCAGGCAAAAGCTCTTCAGATAATAATGGATGCAAAAAATGCTCTTGTCTCTGCCGGCATGGATATCATCATATTAGATACGGGTCCCGGTGTTGATTTTCCATCAATAAATGCGGTGGCTGTCACCGATTATGTGGTTGTTGTGATAAAACCAAATAAACCATGTATAGTAGGAACAGAGCATGTCGTAAACGGTGTATATAGATTATTGAGTAAAAAATGTGGAATAGTTGAGAACATGTGTCACGAATCCCATTTCTTAAAACCTCTATCCGATACTTTATTTGATATACCTGTTCTTGCATCAATTCCATGCATGTGTGATGTTCAGCTAAAAACAGATCTTGGAATATTGGCACTTGAAGAACCAGAACATCCTTTTTCAAATTCGATATCAAAGATCGCAGATAAGATCCTTGAACAAATTGATTGAGAAAAATATTTTTTATGGTCGAACTCAAGTTTGATAGTTGTCATCCTGATTAAAAGAACTTGGGAAGATCAGAGTTACCTTGGTTACAAACTACAATATAATACCCAATATCTGGTAAAATCACATCATTGATATTCACAAACGCTTATTTGATTAACATATTGAGGTGACAAGATGTCAACTAATTCCAATAAAACCAATCTTTTATCAATCCTCACTGCTGTTGTTATGCTAATTGCCACTTACATGATCTTCTTCTACCTGCCACAGATGAAAGATGAATCCGGGCAACTCCTTGACAACAGTTTTAATATATTCTATTTCCACCTGCCAATTGCAATGACTTCATATCTTGCGTTCTTAGTAGTATTTGTTGCAAGTATATTGTACCTTAAGAAAGGAACACATAATTGGGATGTTCTGGCACGTTCAGCAGCAGAGGTTGGTTCAATATTTGCATTACTGGTACTTGTGACCGGCTCAATTTGGGCAAAAGCCACATGGGGATGGTACTGGGTATGGGAACCAAGACTTACAACATCCCTCGCATTGTTTTTGGTGTATCTTGCATATCTAATGATGCGGCAGGCAATTGAAGAACCTGAAAAACGGGCTCGTCTCTCAGCAGTTTTTGGAATTGTCGGTTTTGCGTCCGTACCGCTAAGCTTCTTCTCGATCAGAATGTGGCGCTCGGCACACCCGCTCATGTTCGGTCCAGATGCACAAGGATCAAGCGGTGGTCTTGAAGGTACGTCACTACAACTGACCTTGCTTGTGAATTTTATTGCATTTTTCCTTCTGTTTACAACTATGCTTGCATATAAGGTACAGAATGAGAATCTACAGGAAGAAATTACTGAGAAAAAGCAGGCGCTTCCATAGAAGTAAGCGACTGGCACACAACTGTTGATACACTGAATGAACAGAGGGGCGGTGAAATGACGTTTGAATTTGCTGCATTGAGTACAACATTATTGAGCATCATACTGATACTGGTTTTTTGGGATCTGTTCTGGAAAGGCCTGGCACTTTGGAAAGCAGCCCGAAACAACCAGAAGTACTGGTTTATTGCATTACTCGTGTTAAACACTGCCGGAATTCTGCCAATTCTTTACATCTTTATATTCCAGAGCGGAAAGAAAGGCATATAAGCCGCGCTCGTTTATCCTATTTACTGACATTTGGTGATGCAACATGATCTTTGAACCCATAACCATAGATGATCTTGAAATTCAGAATCGTTTCGTTCGCTCGGCGACCCATGAATGGCTTGCAGATGAAGACGGACGGCCGACACCCGAGATAGGCGATATGTATGAAGAGCTTGCTAAAAACGAGGTCGGACTTATCATAACAGGTTATTCCTATGTAAATCCCCGTGGAAGAAGCAGCGATAAACAGCAAGGGATATACGATGACAGTTTCGTTGAACCATACCGCAGGATCACATCAAGGGTACACAAATACAAAAGCAAGATCGTGATCCAGATCGTGCACGGCGGACGGCAGGCAAAACCAACCACCAAATATCCAATTCCGATTGCACCATCGGCTGTCACTGATACATCATCCGGCATCACACCTAGGGAAATGACAGAAACCGACATACTTGAGACCATAGGGGATTTTGCAAATGCTGCAAGACGTGCAAAAGAAGCCGGGTTCGATGGCGTGCAACTGCACTGCGCACACGGTTTCCTGCTCAGTAATTTCATTTCCCCATACACGAACCTGCGAAATGACAGATGGGGCGGATCGGTTGAGAAACGAACACAGATCGTTGTTGACATTATCAAGCGCATACGTCAGATGATAGGTGACGATTTTCCGATAATGGTCAAATTGAATGCCACAGATGGATTCGATGAAAGATCAGGAAAAATCGGGCTGGATGCCCCTGAATGTGTTGAGATCGCAAAGATACTTGTGCAAAATGGTATTTGTGCAATCGAAGTAAGCGGCGGGATTTCCGAAGCAGGAGAAGTGATGTCACGCCCTGCGATCGATAAGCCTGAAAAGGAAGCTTATTTCAAACAATATTCAAAAATGATCAAAGAAAACGTGGATATCCCAATCATACTTGTTGGTGGAGTACGGTCAAGAGTGATGATGGAGTCACTGATAAACGATGGATATGCAGATATGGTTTCCATGAGTAGACCATTTATACGTGAACTTGATCTGGTGATGAAATTAAAAAGCGGGGAGAACGAACAAGTTTCATGTGTGTCATGCAACAGGTGTTTTGATTCAAGCGGGGTCAAGTGCAACTACCCATGAACATTCAGTATTAATTCTAAAACGAAAATAGATCGTTATTTGTGCA
>JAUVET010000005.1 GCA_030594665.1 Methanosarcinaceae archaeon | reverse complement strand
CCACGGCAGGTCGGGAAAACAACGCTGGTAAAGTTAATGATCAAGTCCCTGATCGAAGATGGAATAGATGAAAGATCTATTTTTTATGCTACATGCGACATCATTTTAGATTATAGGGAACTGCTTGAACTTATCAGGGCGTATATTGAATTTGCCAAGTTCGGCAACATGGTTGAGAAATATATATTTCTGGATGAGATATCAGGCATTGAAAACTGGCAGAAAGCCGTAAAGTTGCTTGTTGATTCAGGGGAACTTGAAAATACATGCCTTGTTCTTACAGGTTCGCACACTCTGGATATTAAATATGGATTCGAGAGGTTACCTGGCAGGACGGGAAAGTTCGGAAAAGATTATTTACTTCTTCCTTTGAAATTTAATGAATTTGTATCTCTCGTAAAACCGGAGATACATGCACGGATCGAAACTGTGACTGAATTTTCAATTGAAAAATTCAATAAATCAGTAAATTCAGCACTGCCTTTTGAAAAGGAACTCAAAGTGCTTTTTGATCAATATCTCACAGCAGGGGGTTTTCCGCTTGCCATAAATGAGTTCTATACAGAAAAAGAGATACCGGAATACATTTATGAACTTTATACACGATGGGTCATAGGAGATATAGCAAAGTGGGGTAAGCAGGAGAAGATCTTAAAGCAGATGCTTCGGACTGCCCTACTAAAACAAGGGACTGCAGTAAGCTGGGATTCCTTTGCCAAAGATGCCGAAATAAAAAGCCACAAAACTGTTAGTTCTTATGCAGAAGACCTTGAGAATATGTTTGTTTTCTTTGTACTGTATTTTATCGATCTGAACAAAAAGGCTGCTGATTACAATAAGAATAAGAAAGTGTACTTTTTCGATCCGTTTATACATCATATGTTCAACAGAATGCTATACTTAAAAGAACCTGAGATCACTCCTGCACTGATAGAAGCTGTTGCTGTTGTGCATTTTGCAAGATCTTGCCAGCAAATGATCCCTTACACAAAACCAAACGAGGTTGCATTTTACTGGAAGAACAAGAAGGAAACAGATATTGTATTGAGAACCGGGGAAGACCTCTTTGCGGTTGAGGTCAAGTACCAGAAAAAGATTTCCAAAGAGGATTTTGGTTCACTCTATCATTTCAAAGAAGGAATTATTGCTTCAAAAACAACATTAAAGTTAGGGGACAAATATTCGGTTGTGCCGATGCATATTCTTCTTGCGTTGATATGACCTATGCACCAGTTTGGTCTTTAGTATTTGTGTAGTTAGTTTTGATTCCGAGTTGATCAGCCGCAGGCGGCAAAGTGATTGAAGGGGGTGTAAGCGGTGTCTTGTGCTAACGAATGGCGGTATGATCGAGCATTCGATGATGAGGATCAAAGATTATGTTAAAAAGAGTGGGATCGATCTGAGTGTTAGTGTTGTTGGTGGGGACGATTAAGATTAGACGTATGGTCAATTTGAATCCGACAAAAACATCACTTCATTTCCATCTGCTTTGCCACACAGAATTTACATATAGCTTCAACATTATCCTCTTGTTTCTCTTTCACAGGACAGTAATACTCTTCACCTACTTTTTCCACAACAAACCCGCCTGGAAATGGTGTTCCTTCCGGATGCGGGGGTGTATTTGTAATGAATATGTTGTACATGGCGCATAAGTAATATAGTACTGTCATTTGGGGTACTTCATTTGTACAGGTAAGTTTTGTTCCGAACTGTTCCAAAAATCCCCTGTATTTTTCCATGTCGAGCGGCTCATTTTTGGAGTCCTTATTGGAAAGTATTGATTTGAAATTCTCGAAAAGATGCTCTAACATCTTTTTCTTGAACTTTTCTTTATAGACAGGGGGTAGGTCCCTGCAATCTTTCTCAAGGATAGCCTGTACTTTCATGAAATCAAAAATACTGTAACTGCTGAGTTCTTTTTTAAGAAGAAATAACAGGCTCTGCTGATCAAAGACAGATTCATGGAGTTCGTGAACTCCTTCCAGTTTTTTAAATGCGGATTTGACCAATTCAATCGTATAGTCTAAGGGTTGTATCGATATTTAGGTTTTGGTAGTAGTGGAATGCGCCACCTGCGACTGGATGCTACATTTTTTTCATTTCAAGTGATTCAGTTAGCATGTCGCTGTTATTTGCAAGCAGTAGGCAGCGGATTGGCAACGGTAGAACACGCCGCCTGCAGCGGTTGCGCTATTTTTTGTTTCTGATAGATCAATCTCATTTACGCATCGATCTTGCCACAGCTATACAAATACAAAAAACATCACCAGTAGCAGCCATAATTCAAAAGTACCTGTACATCGTCAGACACTCCGTCAAAGAACTCATGGTTTTTGATGACATATTCGCCCAGAGTGATAGAATCCAGATAACCGTACCAGTAGACCACCATTCCCTGTCCGTATTCTTCTTCGTAGTGTTTGAATTGTTTGTTTGAATAATGCTTGTGTTCGGATTCATCTCCAAAAAGTGCCTTACTTTCTATCCATGAAACTTCCGTGCCATCAATATACAGGGTTTCATCAAGTACACAATCCGGTGTTTTGGTTACACCACTATCGCGAAGCTCATTTTCATTGCGATATCCAATGTCGTGGTTATCCAGCCAGCTTTCAATAATATTTTCACCAATTTTTCCTTTTTTAGTTTGTATTCGGTGGGCACGCGGGGAGAAGAAATGGTCAGAATTGAGTGCCTGCACGATCTCATCTTTCAGGCGTTGTGTTTGAATACGATTCGGATCTCTGAACATACCATTGATATACTTTTTTGAATGTCCCATCTCTTTGAGTATCATAGAAGCCATTAGCGTGGCAGGTATGTCGTTCTTGGTTGCAATATTAAGAATAGTATCTCCCCGATTCCATTCGAGAACATGTTTTTTGCTTTTACTCTTGATGCGACCATGTATCTTTTTAACCTTTGATACGATCTTTTGGGAAAGTATTGCAGAGATCACGCCAACAGGCTGGGAAAATTCCTGAGAGATACGCTCGATATCAGCAGATGACCAGAGTGAATCATATATTTTGATATAGGTGTTTTTGTCCATTGTTTATGCCTCATTCTTAGTCGTATCTGAGATGAGCAGACACTCTTCACAACGTTTCTTGCCGCAGTATGCCTTTGCAAATTCAACGATCAGTGCATGATATTCTTTATACATGTCAACATTTACAGGCAGTTCTTTTTCAAAGAGTTCCTGTAACCTTATATAGTTTCCATTAATTCCCAGGCAATTCATGATGCGTGTGGTATATGCATCGATTACGAACTTTGGTTTGTTTGCAGCATAAAGCACAATGCTGTCCGCAGTTTCGTTTCCCACACCATTGAGAGAAAGCATATCATCCCTGAGTTCATCAGTCGTTACATTGAACACGTTATCAATACCAACATCTGCAAAATATTGTGCAATATTGTTCAGGCGAGATGCTTTTTGCCGATAAAACCCGCAACAATGAACAAGTTCTTCGATCAATTCAACCTCGGCTTGTGCCAGTGTTTCAGGCTCCAGCAACCCGTGTCCCTTAAGATTTGCGATTGCCTGTTCAACATTGGTCCATCTGGTCTGTTGTGTCAGAACGGCACCGATTACCACTTCAAAAGGAGTATCAGCAGGCCACCAATTTTGGTAACCGAATTCATTAAGAAGGGTATTATAAACTTGTTTGAGGTTGGTATGTTTCATTTTTAAAAAAAGATTAAATTCATCTGTAAAGCACTACAGTATTTCCCCTAACATCGATAAGTGTAGTTTTGGTAGCATCTGCAAGTTGCTGTGCGAGTGTTTTGGTATCAACACCGGTACTTTTCAGCATCTTTACTTTGACAAGACGATTTGCCTTAATTTGTTTTTTCAATTCTTCCACCGCAGCATCCGTTATGCCATTCTTTCCGATATGGATGATTGGTTTAAGTTGAACAGCTTCGGATCTCAGTTTGTATAATTTATCTTTATCCATTGTAAATCTCACATCATGATTTATAAACAATTGTTTTCGAATTTGTACTGGATTTGTAATTAAAAAAGTGATGAGGGCAATGCAATTTTGTGCATTTTTCCAACTCATAGCATTTTCTTGATCTTTTCTGCGGCTATTTCAAGTTCCACAAGTATAAGACCGAGTCCTGCATTGGGTTCTGTAAGCACGACGAATAGTGCTTTTGATCCGGCTCCGGTAGCAATGAGTTTTCCATGTTCGGATTCTACAATGATCCGGCCAGGTACACCCTTGCCAAGTTCGGTAGTGGCAGTTTCTGCTGCACCAAGCATAGTTGCAGACATAGCTGCAAATGTCTCGGCTCTTGCACAGATACTTGATGGGATATTGGATGCCATAAGCAAACCATCACGACTCGCAACAATTGATGCTTCAACGCCGCCGACTTTTTTAGTATCAGAAAGAATATTGTCCAGCATGTCGATCACGTTAACCATCTTTAGACCGCCTCTGTTATTTTATCAACAAGAGTTTCGAAGGCTTCAAACACTCCCTCTCCTTTATCGGCAACCGTCGGCAGTATTTGTACACTTTCAGGTATGTTGAAATGACTTCGTATTTCTTCCGGTTTAAGTGCACCACTCTGGTCCTGTTTGTTTGCGATGATAACAAGTGGCAATCCGTATGCTTTTGTGATCTCAAGCATCTGTTTTGCTCTTACAAAGTCCTTTGTGTTAGTGGAATCTACAATAAGGAATATTCCCATGGCTTCTCCGCTTAACATCTTGATTATAGGGTCAAATCTTTCCTGCCCGGGAGTTCCGAATATATCGGCACTGAATCCTTTATGATCAACATGTCCGTGGTCAAGCGCAACAGTTGTTCCTACCCTGTCAACAGAAACTGCCCGTGTTGACAGTGCGTGTACAAAAGTGGATTTTCCTGCATTGAAAGGACCTGTAACAACGATCTTTGGAATATATATCCTGATTCCGCCGGGTCGCATTACCCTGAATAACATGGATTTGAGTTCAATGTCACTCCATTCTGCTTTAAGCACACCGAAATACTGTCCGAATATGACCCGCTCGGCAATGCCGCCAACAGTGATCACTGCATCAAACATTTCATGTTTAACAAGATCCAGCGTATGTGAGTCATAAGGCCATGCAGTGAAATTGTAGATCAATACATGTTCATACAACATACCGTGCATGTTCCAATTTTTAACTGCATCGATCGTTTCCTTTTCCCCACAAAGGTCCATGATGGTTGACAATGACTCAAACATTACTATGGAGTTTTCATCAAGCTCTTCGATCACTTTTTCTATTGTTCCATTAAGCGAATCAATACTTTCCGGGTCCTCAACTACGTATTTTTCGTTTGATGTTGCCCCGATCAACCCGGAATAAGCATCCACAATAAAGAGATTATCTTTGTAAGCCCCAAGATCCCATCCAAAATCCTTAAACATATCTTTTATCATCGATGGGTCGGAACTTGATGCTACAAAAATACATTTTTTACCTTTTTCAAGGTTATGATATAGTGTCTGCATTCCGAATACATTACCTTCTACACCCGGATGAGTATAATATACAAGTGATTTGCCGTTCGGGATCCCTCCCATAAGATAATCGTCCAGTTTAGCGATTCCCGTTTGTATCATGGTCACTCACTATCCTGCATGATTATATTCCTACCATCGATTTCATAATCGAACCATGGTGTTGGTCTAGGAGTTAAACCTATAACCCTCATGGCATATCCGTCACCGTTTGACTTTATTTCGATCATTCCATCAAAGAGTTGTTTAAGGGTTGCAATGGTTTGCGGATCATGCATCTCATCCTCAACAACATATATGCCAAGCGCATTTGCAGATTTAACACGTCCTGTAAAAACATGGAGGAACCTGAACACCGTCTGGATATTTGAATACATCAGTATAGTGGAAAGGGAGTTGATGCACAATCTTGTATTCGGTATGTTCTTTTTCATCAAAAAATCTTCAAAGAACTGACTGATCTTAACCCCAATCCCTGTAAGATCCACCGGACTTGATGCCCGTTTTATATTTTCAGTATCGGATGCGCCCATTCCAAGTGTCTTTGTGACGCAGTCTACAATCCCTATATGTACATCGGAAATGTTCTGGTCATTATGTTCGAACCACTCAAGCACACGTTCACCGGGTTCACGGGTGGATACAACGATTGCCGAATTATTCTCCTTTATGCCGTTGTATATGATGGTGTTAATAATATCATCTTTTCCGCTCATAGGGGGACCTATTATCATGATATTGCTTCCACCCCTGATCTCACCTATGAAATCATCTATCTTTTCAATTCCCAGTGAATATCCTGACATTTTGATCTTCCCTTTAATAAATCAATTAATGTGATAATTAATGAAAGTATAAGTATTAACTAAATCCTGAATTTGGAATTCTAAATCCAAATTTACAACTAAATAATATTTGACAATGTGATTTTTCCATATTAATACACAATTCATTGTACAATTATACGTTATTATATAAAAACAATATCAACCTTATACTTTATGTATGCTATGTTTGTTCATTCTTTTGTGTGCTTGACTATATGTCCTGCTTCCGGCATGATTATTTCTTCGAGTGCCAATCTTACAGCATTTGGTGAGCCGGGGAGGCAGAATATTGCTTTGTTCTTTATAACTCCTGCAATTGCCCGTGTCAATATCACGGATGTTCCGATCTGCAATATGCTTTTGTGCCTGAAAAGTTCTCCAAAACCAGGCATTTGCTTGTCAAGCATCGGTGCAATGGATTCAATGGTAACATCCCTGGATGCCAGCCCTGTTCCACCGCTTGTGATTATCATGTCTGCGTCAGTGTTGATAGCAGATCCGATCGTATTCCGGATTTCGTTCAATTCATCGCTTATAAGTGAATATTTCACTACATGATGTCCATTTTGTGTAATGATGTCGCGCATTACCTGTCCCGATACATCGTCTGTATCTTCGGGTTTTGCAAAATTTGTATCGTTTTCATAATTTGTATCATTTTCCATATTTCGATTTCTATTCAGATCTCGATATTTCTCTGCCCTTGATGTTGAAATTGTTACAATGAAAAATTTATATGGACCATGCACACTTTTCTTGTGTTGTTGAGTCGGACTTGTTTTGGACGAATTCATACGAAGTATTTATACGTTAGTTGGTATATGAATTATGCGATTCAAATTATGAAATTACTGGCAATAGATATTGGGACCGGAACGCAGGACATCCTGTTATACGATACGCAAAAAGAGGTTGAGAACAGCCTGATAATGGTGATGCCGTCACCAACTGTGATAATTGCAGATAGGATACGCAAGGCGACCGATGATAACAGGGATATTGTGCTAACAGGTGATGTGATGGGGGGCGGTCCCTGTGTTCGTGCGGTAAAAGAACATATTGGCAAAGGTTTGTCAGTATATGCAACTGAAAATGCGGCGTTGACCATCAAAGACGATCTTAAGCGGGTACGTTCGATTGGTGTTAAGATCATTGATGAACATGAAATCGATTCTTTGCCAGATGATGTTTTACATATATTGTTGCAGGATATTGACACGGATGCAATTTTTGGTGCACTTTCGCATTTTGGTGTGGATGTAGGGGTGGAGGCAAATGAACCTATAAATTTCGCTGTTGCGCTTCAGGATCACGGTGAATCGCCCGATATCAGCAATCGTGTTTTTAGGTTTGAACATTTTGAAGAGCTGATCAAAAAAGGCGGTAATCCTAATCTTTTTACATATAGTGGTAGTGAGATCCCCAATTATTTGACACGTATCAAGGCTGCATATAATAGACTTGTTAAAAGTGGTCTTGTTGATGAGCTTGATGGGTCTTTATTCATGGATACCGGACCTGCTGCGATATTTGGTGCACTTTTGGACAATGCGGCAGAGCAGCCGTCAATTGTTGTAAATATTGGGAATGGTCATACTCTTGGTGCACTTGTTGTTGATGGTCGGGTGAGGGCATTGTTCGAGCATCACACTTCAAGAATGGATGCCACAAAATTGCAGGACTATATTTTAAGACTTGCAGAGGGCACACTTACATTTGATGAGGTATTCAATGATGGCGGACACGGGTGCTATATTGGTGATGTGGTTGGGTTTGATGCAATACGATCTGTTATGGTGACCGGACCAAAACGTGGGGTTTTGCAAAACAGCAATGAATTGCAGAGAAACATGAGTAAGGGGCTGGAGCAGAGGCTGGAGCAGGGTTTGGGTCAAGGGCTGGGGCAGGGGTCAGGGCTAGAGGAAAAGTTACATTTTGCGGCACCGTTTGGGAATATGATGCTTTCCGGATGTTTCGGATTATTGTTTGCATTTTTGGAAAAGGAAAATGATAGGAATAGGGATTTTACTGATAAGACTTATAAACTCATAGGTAATTAGGGGTAAAACTGTGATTGATAGATATTGTAGATATTTTAATCTAGTATGATCAAACTAAAAAATTTCAAATAACACATCATTTATTAGATAACAGGCGCCAGATAACAACGATTGATGCCGGTTTTTCTATTAAATTCCACTGATAATCCAAGGAGGCTCAATTTCATGGTACGAAAACCAGCAAGTATGTACAGAAACGTAAAACAACGCTCATTTACAAGACGAAAATATATGGGCGGTGTGCCAGGTAGTCAGGTAATTCACTACGACATGGGTAACAAGACAGCAGAGTTCCCAATAAAGGTAACTTTGATCGCTAATGAAAGATGTCAGATACGACATACCGCACTTGAAGCTGCACGTATCACTGCAAACAGGGCACTTACAAATGCAGCCGGACGTTCAGGTTTTCATCTCAAGTTGCGAGTATATCCGCATGAGGTTTTGAGAGAGAACAAGCAGGCAACCGGTGCGGGTGCTGACCGTGTGTCAAGCGGTATGCGAGGTGCATACGGTAAGAATGTGTCTACTGCAGCACGAGTTCGTGCAGGCCAGAAGATATTTACTGTTTCTGTTAATAAAGATAATTTTGAAGTTGCGAAAAAATCAATGTGGAAAGCAGGACAAAAATTACCAACACCTGTTAGAATCGTTGTTGACAAAGGTCAAGAACTGGTACTGTAAGTTATAATTTAATTAATATAATTGGAACAATCGGAGGCTGTGACGAATGGATGATTACGAAGCACTTTTAGACCGTGCGATTGAGAATTTGCCGGATATGGAAACTACAGATGCCCGTTTCGTAATACCCGAGCCCAAAATTTTCATAGAGGGCAAGACCACAGTTTTGGATAATTTCAGCAACATTGTGGATGTGTTGAACCGAGACTCTGACCATCTCATGAAATTCCTGACCCGTGAAATGGGTACAGCAGGGAAATTAGAAGGTGGTCGTGCAATATTCCAGGGAAGATTTCCTAAAGAATTGATAAAATCGAATATTGGATCTTATGTAGAAGAGTATGTGATGTGCTCTGAATGTTCACGCCCTGACACTCAACTTGTCAAGGAGAACCGGGTGCTTGTATTAAAATGTTCAGCATGTGGTGCACACAGACCTGTCAAGAAAAGGAGAGCTGTTGCTACTGCGCCTCGTGATGCAGTCGAAGAGGGCAAGGAATACGAGGTCAGGATCGATGCTGTCGGTTCAAAAGGTGATGGTATTGCCAAACTTTCCAAGTTCACGATATTTGTTCCCGGTGTTCCGAAAGGCGAGGTTGTAAATATAAGAGTAAAACGCATAAGCGGTACCCTGGCATTTGCAGAGAAGATATGACCGGAGTCAAGAACAGGAATTAGGATCAGGATATCTGGTTAAATTGTTAAATTGTTAGCTTTAGCTTAAATTGGAAGATACTTGATCTGGGTTTTGTTGGTTCAAAACCCTCATGCTTTTATTATATTAGAATTATTTATATGCCAATGACTCGCGTGCCGACTGCTATTCCCGGACTTGATGAACTGATCGAAGACGGTTTTATTGAGAATGATGTTATACTGGTAACCGGAGGTCCGGGTGCAGGTAAGTCTACTTTTGGGATACAGTTCTTGTATGAAGGTATTAACAAATATGGCGATCCCGGGGTTTATGTTACTTTGGAGGAGTCCCCGACACGTATCATACGAAATATGTTGCGACATAACTGGGATCTTGAACGATCAATTAAAGATAACAAGCTGCGAATGATCCGGGCAAATCCAATCGCATACGGGCGGTATATCAAAGAATCTGACCAGACAGAAGGGATAACTGATGTGGAATCCGCAACTGTGGAGAATCTTCTAAAACAAATATTTAAACAGGTTAAGGAGATCGGTGCAAAGCGCCTTTTTATTGATTCCATCACGTCGCTTAAGATCTCATCTGACGAGACGACTGTCAGGTACATGATAATGGAATTTATGAAAAATCTTGAGAACTTTGATTGTACTATTTTGATAACAAGTGAACTCCACAACAATATGAATGAGTTCAGTGTAGAAGAATACTTATCTGAAGGCGTGATCCGGTTACATGTGACAAGGGTTGGTGGGAATCGTGTTCATGCGATCGAGATCGTCAAAATGCGTGGTGTAAAGCACGATGAGACCCTGCACCCTTATGCAATCACAGATGAGGGTATTGTTGTATACCCGTCCGAGATTATTATTGGTAAAGAGGCAGATGTATTTGATTCATCATTTATATAATTAAGAGGGAGACGTGTTGCATGGAAACTGATGCTTTAATCGATGATGCGGATATTAATATTTTCACGATTCCCGGATTGTCTATAAATTTAAACTCGAAACACCAGGACGGTATTTTGCAATTGGAGGCGTCAGGGTATCTGCGCGCGGTATGTACTCCGTTTTTGAATAAGATAAATGCATGTCTTAAGGAAGAGAAACCGGCACTTGTTGATGGGGATAAGGTAATTGCATCGACATGGTTGCCTCCTATTCCGGGTAAGGTGTTTAACAGGCTTCTTTATGCAGAGACGCAGATCGCACTTGGGAAGTATGTTCCCGAGACTGCATCGTTTGAGATCACACGTGAGTGCAAGTGCAATTGTGAGCACTGTGTGGTAAGCGGTGGAGAAGGCGATATGGATATTGATGCTATAAAGCGCGCAATCGATGAAGCACTGGATATGGGTGCGTTCATTATCACATTTACTGAAGGCGACCCTCTTTTGAGGGATGAGATCTTTGAGCTTATTGAATATGTTGACAAGGATCGTGCAATTGTGAATATATTCACGCCTGGGACAGAGATCACACCCGAAATTGCAACGCGGCTTAAAGATGCCGGACTTCAAAGCCTGCTGGTCAGCATATATTCAACCGATCCGAAGAAACACGATTCAGTACGACGGCTTGATGGTGCTTACAGGATGGCGACTGCGGCAATCAAATGCGGTCTCGATGCCGGTTTGTTGGTTACAATGACCACGCATGTTTCACCGAAAAACATCGGTGAGTTGCCAGAGATGTATGAATTGGCAACGGAGTTGGGTGTGCATGAATTCTCGCTGTGGGAATCCGTTCCGAAAAAGGCAGGGGATGCGATACTTTCAGATGATGATCGAAAGGTGATCCTTGATATGTATCACAGGGTCAATACTACAAAAGGCGGACCAAGGATTTTTTCAAATACGTTCTTTGAGGGTGAGATGCTAGGATGCATGGCAGGGCAGCGATGGGTGCATATTTGTGTTGACGGTTCTGTGAAACCGTGCCCGTATTTGCCGTTTGAGTATGGTAATATTGAGAATGAGTCACTCAAGAGTATCTGGAAAAAGATCCGTTCATATCCACAGTTTAAGGGCGAGAGGCATGTTTGCTTGATGCATGATCCCATCTTTTTGGATTTGGTGTCCAGAATACCGGAGGATGCTAAGGTGCCTTATGATTTTGATCTGTTGAAGCAGTGAATATAAAATGGAAAATATTAATCTTAATCACTATACCCCGCAGCTCTGCTGCGGTTGGGTGTGCCGCCGCAACTTTTGACTTCATCCAGAATAAATTAAAAAATCTCCGAATTTACTTTAAATCCAGCAACCGCGATGCCCTCCTCTAAAACTAATGTATGGCAAACTGTGCGTGCCGGATGTTGTTAAAGTTGAACGAAATTGACGATCATAACCGGCAATCCAACTCGAAATCATCAATTATAATCGATAACTTAATGTATTTTCAGCGATTATAATCTACAATATGGACGAGCGTGCGAAAATAGCCCTTGAACGACAGAACCCATGGTGGTTCGAAAAACCGTTTGATACCGGAATTGACAGGTTGCGATGGTATCCGAAGGTTATGAAATACCTCGGGACAGAGGAAATACTCCTCCTGATAGGTGCAAGGCGCACCGGAAAATCAACACTTGCATATCAGGTGATAAAATATCTACTGGATAGCAATGTGCCGCCTGGATCCATACTGTTCATCAATCTTGATGAACCACTGTTCCAGAGCAAATCCAAAGACCCGACATATCTCACAGAGATGATAGAGTACCACCTGGCACTTAAAAATCCATCAAAACTGTATCTATTCATAGACGAGATACAGAACTACGATTACTGGGTACAAACTATCAAAACCTTGCATGATACTACAAAGAACATAAAGATAATACTCACAGGTTCAACATCCTCCCTTATAAACAAAGAGATCAGCACCAGACTATCAGGCAGGTACTTTTCAATAACAGTTCATCCCCTGTCGTTTACCGAGTATCTGGACTTTAACGATGTCCACAAACCAACAACCGTTGAGAAACTCCGGTATTTCAACAACTATCTTGAGTTCGGTGCTTATCCAAGAGTTGTGCTGGAAAGCGACAGCGAACTTAAACAGGAAATCCTAAAAAATTATTTCCAGACCATCTACCTAAAGGATATCATCTACCCAAACAATCTCAGGAACAACAGGGATGTATTTGACCTTCTCTATTTCATCATATCTAACATAGCAAAACCGTTCTCTTATTCAAACATAGCAAAAACCCTGGAAATCTCCCCTGAAACAGTAAAAGAATATCTGGATTTTTCCGAGGATTCATATCTGACATACACATTGACCAAATTCGATAGGTCAGTAAAAAAGCAGATCATAAACCCCAAAAAAATCTACTGCCTTGACACAGGGCTGGTAAATTCAATATCATTTAAATTCTCGGAAAATCGAGGCAGACTGCTTGAAAACCTTGTATATATGAATTTAAGAAGACGGGACATGGACATTTATTATCACAAGGGAAACTATGAATGTGATTTCATAGTGAAAGACGGACTGGACATCACAACTGCTATTCAGGTCACATTAAGCCTCAAAGATGAAAGAACACGAAAACGTGAGATCAGGGGATTGATAGAAGCGATGAACACCCATAATCTTGATACAGGACTCATAATAACTGAAAATGAAAAAGAGACTACGATCATGGATGATAGAACCATCACAATAAAACCGATCTATGAATGGTTGAATGATATACCGGACTTAAACATTTGATATAGATTTTTGATAGAGATTCTCGATAAATTAAATATCACACAAACAACCGGCTGGTTACAATGCTAAAAGACACTATCACAAAAACAAGAAGCTGCCGCAGATTCAAACAGGATATCCAAATCGAACCACAGACCCTGCGGGAACTCATAGACCTTGCAAGACTTTCAGCCTCTGCCGCCAACCTTCAATCACTGAAGTACTTTATCTCCTACGAACCTGAAAAGAATGTGCGGATATTTCCGCATCTCTCATGGGTCGGATATCTAAAGGACTGGAATGGTCCGCAAGATGGCGAAAAACCATCAGCTTACATCATCGTGCTGGGAGATAAAGATATCAGCCAGTCATTCGGATATGATGCAGGTATTGCAGTTCAAAACATAATGCTTGGTGCAACTGAAAAAGGTCTTGGTGGCTGCATAATCGGTTCGATCAAGCGGCAGGAACTGCGCCGCACCCTCAATATTCCTGAAATATTCGAGATACTTCTTGTCCTCGCTCTTGGAGTTCCTGCTGAAACAGTGGTGCTCGAAAACGTAAACGATGGTGGTGACATCAAGTACTGGCGCGATGAAAACGATGTACATCATGTGCCAAAGCGGCGGCTAAATGATATCATCATCAATTAGCCACAAATTCAAAATACCACCAAAGGCATGGAAGGTAGCCTTTATAATCAACAAACACAATTACTACATAAAATATATCTATTCAAATATAAGGGGAATAATCATGCCTTTAGTCACAAACAAAGAAGTACTGGATGCCGCAAACGAAGGCGGATACGCGGTTGGGGCGTTTAACATCAACAATATGGAGATCGCACAGTCAATTGTCACCACTGCATCAGAGATGAACGCGCCTGTGATACTTGCAGCAAGCCAGGGTGCCATCAGTTATGCAGGTATCGAATATCTTGAAGCCATCGTAAAAGTCGCAGCTTCCAAAACGGATACACCTGTGACCCTGCACCTTGATCATGGCACGGATTTTAATGTTATTCTGCAGTGCATCCAACATGGATTCACCTCTGTGATGATCGATGGATCACACCTGCCTTTTGAGGAAAACATTGCGATCACAAAACGCGTCGTTGAAGTGGCACACCCCTGCGGGGTGTCCGTTGAGGCGGAACTCGGGCGGCTTGTAGGTGTTGAGGACAATATTTCAGTTGATGAGAAAGATGCCGTATTCACACGTCCTGATGAGGCGGTGCAGTTTGTTGAAGAGACTGATGTGGACTCGCTTGCGGTTGCGATCGGTAGCGCACACGGGATATACAAAGGTGAACCTAAACTTGATTTTGATAGGCTTGAGAAGATCGACAACAAAGTAGATATTCCCCTTGTGCTTCACGGCGCATCCGGCATACCCGAAGAGAGCATCATAAAAGCTGTTAAACTCGGGATCAATAAGATCAATATCGATACCGAACTTCGTCTGGCATTCCGGGATGCGGTCAGGAAAGTTGTCACCGAATCAGATGCATATGACCCGCGAAAGATATGCGGACCTGCGCGGGATGCCATGAAAAAGATCGTCAAATACAAGATCGGGATTTTTGGCAGTGAAGGCAAAGCATAAGATCCAATGCCAAAAAACACAAGTCGTGATTGAAATGAATAACGAATTTATCAAGTACCATGCAGGTTCCGATACGTATATTGTACAAAAAAAAGCATATTTTGAGGATAGTGTAGCAATTGACGGTAACATGATGGTGGGAGCCGGTGCTAATTTTTGGCAAGGGTTGACAGTCAGCGGCTCACTTGAACTTGGTAAGGGCTCGTTTGTGAATGGTGATATAAAAGCTGAAAATGCCATCATAGGATCACATACAGAAATTACCGGCAGCATTGAAGTTGTAAATGACCTGACATTGCTCGATGGTGTCAGTGTTGCAAAGTCTGCAACCTGCGGAAGAGAAATGCTTGTGCGTCCCGGCTGTTCAATCGCATTTGCAAAGGCTGACAGCACTCTTGAACTTGTAGGAAAAGTAAATGTCAAGGAGATTGAAACGGGTACGAAAGTGATCGTGCGCCTGGACTGATGCTCTGTTTTCTAAACTTCCAGTAAGTTGCTCCGTTTTTCTCTTTAGCATCGGCACCCGCATGTATGCACAATTGTCCGCGAGTGTTCCTAAGTCGGTGGGTCATAGGTTTGACAGCAGTGGAACGTGCCGCCTGCGGCGGGAACTGATGCTCTGGTCTCTTCAGTTTCGGTTAAATGATCCGACACTTAATAGTTGACATGACACCAGGTCACGTAGCTTAGAGATTTCTGAAATGGGACTTATTTTGCAACATTAGATCATGTGTTTTTAATTACATATCCAAGTTACAACTTTTTCTTCGGTTAAATTCGAAGCTCGCGTCGTTGATTATACTGTATATGAGCACTATCTCAAAATCCAGTGATTTAAATAATTATATTAGACGCAGATACACTCACCTCCTACGGAGTTGAGTGCCTGCTACGCCTAAGAGTGTGCAGGTAACGCTGATTCACGCAGATGCAACCTTAAATCTGCGTGAATCAGCGTTAATCTGCGTCTTAAAAATAACTAGAAAATGGAACAGTGCCGATTTGTGGTGCAAATTGTTTGATGTTTGATAAACATCAAATCGGTGTTAATCCGTGAAATCCGTGTCTGAAAAACAACTGGATCATGATGCAGTGTCATGCGTATACTGTATGAAATATTTATGGTCGCTTGCATTGCAAAAAGTATTGTTAACAACATAAAATAAATATTCGATGCTCTTTATATAGTTGAGCATCATTCAGAAATCTCAAGATTCATAACAGATTTTGTATTTGTGGATTATTCAAATATCGATATTCCACAACTTATCCCCAACATAATGCAACGACTTTATAGCTTTCCCCGAATCACCGACCATATCTTCGCCTGACATCAGTGCACGTCCGATCGCAAGCGGTTTATCGTGGGTTTCCTCTTTAATGATGACCAGATCACCTTCCTTGATCACAGGATCGGCATTCACGATGCCAGGACACATAATATCAGCGCCATTGACCACAAACCGCACAGCACCTGAATCTACAATAACTATGTGCTTTGCCAGTCCAAGTTCAAGCGCGCCGCGTACCGTCGGGAAATATTCGCCATCTGTTGAAAATAAAAGAAGTTTACCATCTATCAGGATGACATTGAAATTATCGATGAGAGCAGTCTCGAATTTACTGTTCCTGAGTTCTTTAAGAGTGTCTCCGAACGTGGATATAAGTTTATCCATCAATTTATTTTTTGCATTTTTCCTGAGCTGGACCCTGGATCTTATCTTCAATCTACCACCTTGTTTTTACGCAATAGGACCTTGATATCATAGTATCATAAAGTAACCGGATAGTTTTAAAGATTGCGCGTTTTGTAGCGAAATTCGATTGAAACCCAAAGCATTTAAATTATTTACTGTATTAAGAAGAATAAAAACCATCTTATTCATGGAGACTACTGACAATGATAAAGGAAATCACCAACCAATATGACGCAAACGACATCGAAAAACGGGTGCATGCGTTCTGGCAAGAGATCGATGCGTACTCAAAGGTGCGCGAATTCAGGAAAGGGGGCAAAAAGTTCTTTTTCGTGGACGGCCCCCCATACACCACAGGGAGTATCCACCTTGGTACGGCATGGAACAAGATCATCAAGGATTCCATATTGCGATA
>JAUVET010000037.1 GCA_030594665.1 Methanosarcinaceae archaeon | reverse complement strand
CTTGCATCTGAATATGGCGTGGAGTTCTATTACCAGGATTTCCGTGAAGGATACAGGGAGACTTTCCAGTTATGCCGCGACCTGGGACTGTACCGACAGGCGTACTGCGGCTGCATATTCAGTGAAAAGGAGAGATATTACCGCAAGCTTGTGGATGAGTGAGATGTTATCTGGATAATGTGTGTGGAAGTTTTTGACAGCCCGGTATTAGTGTGTGTATTGTGCGGGGTGCCCTTTTGGGTTGGACTCCAATATTAAGGCATACAAGAAAGTGGAAAAGCTAAGCAGGACAATGAACAATGATGAGATTGCCCAAGTATTAGAGATTGGAAGGTCTCTTGTACAAGTATGCATAAATATTTTAAATGAATAGGAAGATTAATGAATGTGATGAATTACGGCAAGTGTGGATACCAATGGGTCATTTGGGAGTTTAGTAAAAGTGTTAGTTGCTGAAACTTACACCCAATAATTTTACAACCATAAGTGACATAAGAAGATAAAATAAGGAGTGAAATTTAGTATGAAGAAAGTTGTATGCATTGTAATCTTCGCAGCTTTAGTCATTACACTTTTAAGTGGGTTTTGTGCAACTCAAAACATGAACACAACAGAAAATATTGCAGAACAAAAAACTAATGTAAGCACACAGAACATAACTGAAAGTGAAACTATTACACGACCGGCCAATGTGACTCAGGGGTACACTCCAGAAATTGATTTGCATAAATTAAATGTGGAGTTAGTGAAAGAAGAGCGGGTTTTTGTCGAGGAACAGGAATTTCCGTGGGGCATGGTCTCCCTAAACACGAGAAAGAGCATCCACAAACCCGGTGAAACAGCAGAGTTCATCATCGTTGCTCTGGATAAAGATGGACGTCCGGTCTGCAATGCGGATATTTCTTTAACCGTAAGCAATCCCGATAATGAGAAAACAACTTATTCCACTAGCGATGGCACGATTACCGCGAGGAACGAGTGCGGGATTTATGATGCTAATTACTCAACAGTTGTAGAAGGAAACCATACGATAGACATTACTGCCTTAATTGATGATTTAGAAGTTTATTTCACATGTCATTTTTTAGTTCAGCAAGATTACGAGTTTGACATCATAAGGACTGCCCTGAGCAAGATAGACCCTACAAGACAAGACAGGTTTGACGTTACGATTGATATCGAAAGTTTCACTGATGCAGATTCCGTAACAATAAAAGAGTTTGTGCCTGCCGGGTTTGACGTTTCTCCAGTAGATGCTGCCACGGTTCTATTGGAAGACGATATGAAGACAATAATCTGGAACAAAGATTTAATCGGCAACAAAACGTCTGTCAGTTATTCTTACTCTGTTCCGCACATCTGGCCATATCTGTATGCTTTGGGTCCCACTGAAATAGATTATTTTGATAAAACTTGTTCTAAAAGTTTTTCTTTCGAAGAGGCAAGACCCTGGTATGTTGCTGTTGACCCAAGTTCTTCAACAAAAGGAATGATCGCGTATGGCGAAGGAACAGTAACGACGCCAAGATACCGAATATGGGATGGCACCGACTGGGAGAGCGAGCAATCGGCAAATGACGTGGGCGGTGTAACTAACATGGTTGTTTTAAGGTCTGCTAAAACCAGAAATGAAAAGATACTGGGTGTTCTGGATACAAGTGGACATATAAATGTTCAGGTATGGGATGGCAGTGCATGGGGAACTGTTTTAGAGGTCACCACTGCCATAGGTGCTAACTGTGACTATCGTGGGTTTGATATCGCCTATGAGGGCTCGTCTGACGATGCAATCATCGTGTATCAAAATAATGTAGCTGACCCGCTTTACAGGGTTTGGAACGGCACCGGCTGGAGTGATGCAGCAACGCTGGACCTTCCGACTGCTGGCATTCCGGTATGGGTCAGAATGGCGTCGAAACCGGGCTCGGATGAAATAATTGTGGCGACACTGGATAAAGGTTCTAATGTTACTGCCGCTGTCTGGGACGGCAGTGCATGGGGCAATAATATAAGTCTTGAAGGAGCCGCTGAATCATATAAATATAGTGGCATTGCCGTCGCTTATGAATTTATAAGCGGCGATGCAATGGTCGCATGGTCAGATGGAGGCGAAGCAAAGGGCGGTCCACAATACAATTTCTGGAACGGCACTGCATGGGGCAGTGAAGCGACTGCACCGGAAACCGGTGATGAATCCCGGTATATTGAGCTGAGCTCAGATCCATTGGGCGATACGATAGTAATGGGGGCTGTGAACGCCAAGAACACACCATATGTTGATGCCAACATCTGGAACGGCACTGCATGGGGGGACAACGCCAGAGCCACAACAAGTGCAGTGAAGAGCAGTCTAATACCCGCTGATATCGGATTTGAATCTACAAACGGTGAGGCAATTATTGTATATGCTGAGAATAATGACAATACGCTTCATTACAAAAACTGGTCTGCCGGATCGGGCTGGTCAACACAGAAGAATATTCATCTCTTGAGTAACCAACCTGATACAGTTGTTATGAGACCCAACCCAAATTCTGATAATATGATGATTGTTATAATAGACGACGTTAGTGACCTGCAAACTGTGGAATGGAATGGGAGCGCGTGGGGAACGGTGGATATACTGGAAACAGGAGTTTCAAGCACATTTGCATCGTTCATGTTTAATTATGACATACATTTTCTGGCTCCGGTAGTCCAAACACCACACACCTATGACAACATTACCATGGCAGCGAAAACAACCTTCCATATAAACGAGGGGATGACTGTTAGAGTTAATGTCACAGATGAAAGTGGACGTGGTGACATAAGTAAGGTTTTGATAAAGATCCTGAACACAACAAACGCAGTTAAAGTAGATAATGCTACAATGACAAACATAACAGAAATAACAAATGGCTACACTTACGAATATAACTACACGATTCCTTCAGACGCTGATCTTGGAACCTGGAATATCTATGTTTATGCGAATGATACTGATAATGCGTGGGATTCTAATACAACGACATTTGGGGTCTATAAGTGGTCAAACGTAACATGGGTCTCGCCTCCTGACGAAAGTAGTTACGAAGTAGGGGGGACGATAACGTTAACATGCCTTGTCAGAGATGCCAATACCTCCTCAGGCATAGAAAATTATCCTGTTCGTTTCTATAATAAAACTGACTTCACCGTAACATACCTCGGTCTGAATTATACGAATAGCAGTGGATATGCCGTCATGGATTGGGATACAACAGGCGTGGCAGTAGGATGGTACTATCCAAAGTGTAATATCTCGGATAATTCCACGCTGTTCTATACTGTCACAGCAGATAACAAAGCCAATACATCCGTAGAGTTATCATACGTAACGACACTTGAAATCAAAAATCAAATTAATGTCACTGCTATCGGTTCTATTAATTTCTCGGGTGTAAGTGGTGCCACAGTAAGTAACCCACATAATAATGTGGATGGTAGTGGCAGCCCACAAGATATAACCAGCAAGACACCTGTAGTTACAATTTACAATCCTTCTTCTTCGACTAACTACAAGATATGGCTGAAGGTAACGGATGGAACCGGGTGGGATAATATCATAAGTGACGAGAAGTTTAATGTAACTGCTGATGGCGTGAGTCCGGGAGGTGTCAGTAGCTGGGCAACTCTAACCTCTTGGGGTAGTTATAAAAATAGCGGAGTAACAATATCCGCAGGAACTCACAAGGACCTGTATCTGGCGTTCTCACTGAAAGGGTCGGGGACGGGAAGCTCAACGTTATCGGTGTTGGGAGAAGCGGTATAGTAATAACATGCGTTTGAGCGAAAATCAGCAATATTATCAAATTTTTGGCACCAATTTTTTATCTCCCCATTTTGGATTGTTGGATAGTCTCACATGAAAAAATGAACCTCCCCACAGCAGAGCTGTGGGGTATCTTAATGTCTAAGGCTACTGATGTTGCATTGACTTATCCCAACCGCAGCAGAGCTGCAGGGTATTATAATAAAATAAATATATTGACAGCAACCTTTATTTAAGGAGTGTTATATATAATGATAATGTACCTTTTGAAATTGAATGGATTTAAAATCTCTAAAAAAAGGAGATGTGGACAAAATGAAAATAGATCATATAACTATTGGGCTGTCAGCAGCCCTCGTAGCAATAGCCTTTGCATCAGTAGTAACGTTGACATTGTTTTCCGTTTCTGCCCCTGTGTCAGGCAGCACATCTGAGCAGAACGCAACAGTAACAGCAAACACAACGGCAATAGTAATTTGCGCTCAAAACGGAAGTGCAGACCACCCGATTGCCTACTGGAATTTCACAGGTCAATCAGGTACAACCGTTACCGATCCAACGAACAGTCTTGGTGAAACACAAGATATCGATACGGATCATAAACCAGTAGCATGCCTGAACAATACGAATGCCCAGACCATGACAGTTACCCTGAGTGCAGGCACGTTCACCGGTACCACTGTATCTGCAGAGTATTACAACAACTCTGCGACAACACCACCAGGCTGGAGCGAAAATATACAAGGTACAGGAGACATAACGTATGGCTCGCTGGCTCCAAACGTCAACGGGACACTCTGGCTAAAGGTTAACTTACAGTCCGCAGGATCAGGGACTTCAACGTTTACCGTAACTTCAGAGCTATAAAACCAAACAGGGAAAATCCAACAGTCAAGCAAGAATGAAATGGTTTGAAAGCGTTTTATATGATGCAAATAAGAGTCTGGCATAAGGCTACCCGTTATTTTTGGGTAGGCCTTAATAATCATCGTCACATGTGTCCTTCCCTAACAGGAGATATGCAAATGTTGTTTGATAAAAAACAAAAATTTTTATAAAAGCAAAGTTCCAATGGGAAAGTATATAATATGATAGGGATAAAAGGAGTTTTTCGTAGATGAGAGTTGCAATAATTACAGCGCTTGGATTGGCGTTGATATTGGTACTGTCGGCTTCTGTCCAGATTCAAATCGCATCCGCAACAACTGTGGATCGGGCAATATTCTCCAATCTTCCGGCTTATCCCGGCGACACAATCATTGAGAACATCACCTTGTATGGCGATTCTCCAGAGAGGATAGGAAGCTGGCGAGTTTTTTATAAGCATGTGGAAGGCGATTCCGAAAAGATGAACATAACTTCCTGGATAGAGGTGACGCCGAAAGACTACACGATAAAAAATGGTGAAGCGAAGCATTTTCAGTTGATAATAACAGTGCCCTCGGATGCATCCCCCGAATTATGGGGTGCGATATCAGAAGATGCGGGAATACCAGGGCATGTTGACGAGAGAAGAACTTATATAGAATTCACGGATGGTGATGCAGCGTCGGCAAAAACAGGTGTAGCTACGGTGACCGGGATTCGGATACCAGTATCAGTTAATGTTTTAGGAGTACCTGCGAAGCCATCACCATTCGCCGGACTTACAGAAACGATAAAATCGAATGTCATAACCATCGCTTTGCTTGCGGTAATCGTCGTGCTCCTGGCAACAAGGAACAAAAGAAAAGCTCTACCAACATAAGCTCTTTCAAACTGATCTATTATGAAGGAGATATCAACAACACTATTGGTTATCATCCTCTTTGTTGTTGTAAATATTGTGCACCTGCCGCTATCAGTATCGGCAACATCTGTGGACAAATTATCCATCTGCAATGTAGAAGGGCATGCAGGCGATGTGATTGATATTCCAATTACGCTTCTGAGTGCATCAGATTCAAAACGAGTAGGATACTGGAGCATGTTTTATAAAAAGGTGGAAGGTGAAAGCTATGACCGGAAAATGGACATAACTGATTGGATAACAATAACTCCACCGAATTACACACTTAAATCCGGGGAAGTGAAGAGCTTTACCATAACAATTAGCATACCAGGGAATGTATCCCCTAGATTATATGGTGCCACATCACCGGATGCGGACATGGAGGGGCATTCTGATGAGAGAAGGACATATATCGTATTTGAAGATGCGAACACATCTGTAACGGATGCTGGCGCGTCTGTCGTAAAGAGCGGGATGCTGATACCAGTATCGGTAAAAGTTTTGGAGAGTGAATCATTGTTCGATGCAGTTAAAGAAGCAATCGAGATTAATATCACATTAGCATTGGCAGGCACTGTAATTATCTTAATCTCCGCTTTTGTCCTCATTGTGAGGAGGAAGAAAAGGTAAAGGCGGTGAAACAAACATGCGAGAGCATAAATATAAAGGTGTTGCAATGGCAGTTATTTTGCTATTCATAGTAGCTACTCAGACTGCCGGTGCCACAATTCAAAGCGTTAATGTTTGGAGTGCACCGCCCAATATAACATCATTTGCACCTCCATCTCCTGTATACAATAGCGAAGGCGAAACAAGAACGTTCAACATCTTGATCAATCAAATAGTAAACGTTAGCTGGTTGATAAACGGAAATGAGGTATTCACTGAGTATAGCGTGAATGAATCCGTATACACGAGCACGAATGCAGTTACCGGGACCTCGAATGTATCTGCAATCGCATCTAATTCAGAAGGGACCACAATGCACAGATGGACCTGGATTGTAACTCATGCGCCATCCCGCCATGGCGCCACCCCTACACCAATAACCCCAACCATAACGCCAGACACACCGCCGGAAGCAGTAGTGCCAACACCGACGGAAGCAGTAGTGCCAACACCGACGAAACCTGTAGTGGCAGAGGAGACGCCGACCAAGAAGAACTGGTTTGTTTGGTTCACAGTGGTCTTCGCAATCGCAGGGCTGCCTGCAATCGCTTATGCGATAATGCGCGCGAAGAGTAGAGAGTGAATGAAGGAAGATTCTCCCTTCGCTGTTTCTTTTAGAGAAATACAAGTATCAACCAAAATGAGCAGATTAAGACAGTGTATGGTCTAGTGTGATAATTCCAAAATAACATAACAACACTTATTAACCATGCTGCTCATTAATCTTCATGGCATTTGAAAGCAAACGTCCAAAATTAGAGTTGACTGACAAAGAAAATGAATACCTGACTTCGTTGTGTCATTCAAGAACCGAATCCGTAAGAAGCGTTGAAAGAGCAAAAATTCTGCTTTTAAGTTATCAGGGAAAAAACGATTCGCGGATAGCTGATGAATTGAACACAAATCGTCAAAAAGTAATCAGGTGTATCAAAAAAGCTCTTGCATATGGAATTCATGAAGCAATTGAAGATCTGCCAAGGAGTGGTAGGCCAAGAGAAATTACTCCTGAGGGACGCGCATGGATTATTTCACTTGCATGTATGAAACCAAAGGATATCGGATATCCACATGAACTTTGGACACATGAACTGTTAGCAAAACACATTCGTAATAACTGCATGGATGAAGGATATCCCGAAACAGTGAAGATATCTTCCGGAACCATCTCGAAAATCCTTGGTGCAAGCAACATAAAACCACATAAAATATCATCATATCTTCATCGACGTGATCCGGATTTCGAACCGAAGAGTGCTGTTGTCTTACACACATATAAGCAGGTAAAATTGTTGAAGGCAATGAATAAAAAAGGCCATGATATGGATGTAGCAATTGTTTCATACGATGAAAAACCCGGTATGCAAGCAGTTGGAAATAAATATCCGGATTTGATGCCAGTAGTAGATGAATATCCTACAATTTCCCGTGATTATGAGTATGTAAGGCATGGAACTCTTTCTTTGTTGGCGGGAATCGACTTGCTAACAGGAATCATCCATTATAAAGTTCTTGAACACCATCGGAGTGCTGAATTCGTTGATTTTTTAAAGATGATGGATTCATATTACCCGAAAAAACTTAAAATTGTCGTAATTCTTGATAATCTTAAAGTTCATACATCAAAGGAAACGCAAAAATATCTTGAAAGTGTACCGCAAAGATTTCAATTTGTCTTCACTCCAAAACATGCTTCATGGCTGAATATTATTGAAAGTTTATTCAGTAAAATGACAAGAAGCCTATTAAGAGGAATGAGGGTGTCGTCAAAAGAAGAACTGCGAGATCGCATGAGTCAGTATTTTGATGACATAAATGAATCCCCTATGATCTTTAAATGGAAGTATAAAATGGATGAAATGCCTGGTGGAATTGATGCATGATTTGTATGATGTTATTTTGGAATCGATACACTAGTGTCTCGACAATTTAATTTTTGGACAAATTATATAAGATAATACACTCTTTTCTCTTACATGGAAAAAATTCAACTGACGAATGAAGAAGTAGAATATCTCAGTGCTTTTGTGAAAACTGGTAAGAAAAGCGCAAGAGGAATAACCCACGCCCATATTTTACTTTTGGTCAACGAAGGCAGAATAGAAAATGAGATAAAAAAGATATTGGGAACAAGCCGTGGGACTGTTTCCAATGTCAAGAAAAGGTACCGTGAAGAAGGTCTTCAGAGTGCTTTGACAGAGAAACCAAGATCAGGGCAACCCATAAAATATACGGGGCGGCATGAGGCGGAAATGATCGCACAAGCATGCACCGATCCTCCTTGTGGGAGAAAAAGATGGACACTTACATTACTTGCAGAAGAAATGAATAAGAAAAAAGGATTTGAAACAATGAATAAGGAGAGCATTAGGCTCATTTTAAAAAAAGCAAAACTAAGCCTTGGTTGAAAAGGATGTGGTGCATCCAGACCATTGACGCTGTATTTAGAGCCCGCATGTATGATATCCTTGATCTTTATGAAGAACCGTACTTACCGGAACAACCTATTGTTTGTCTCGACGAGAAACCAAAACAACTTCTCGATGACAAGAGAACGCCCATCCCTATGAAGCATGGAAGTCCTGAAAAATATGATTATGAATATGTCAGGAAGGGTACAGCAAACATATTCGTGGCGGTTGAATTTAAAAATGGAAAACGTGTGACGCAAGTCACTAAACAAAGAACTATGAAGGATTTTGCGCGGTTTGTGAAGATACTTATTGACGAAGTATATCCAGATGTTGAATTAATTCGACTGGTTACAGATAACCTTAACACTCACAAGGAAAAAGCTTTTTATGAGACGTTCAGCAAAGATGAAGCCGAAAGGATATTGAGCAAGATTGAATTTCATTATACGCCGGTACATGCAAGTTGGCTAAACGCTGCAGAAATCGAGATCAATGTGATGGATATCGAATGTACTGGTAAACGGATTGGTGATATGAGGACATTGAGTGGTGAAGTGGCTGCATGGACTAAAAGAAGGAATGAACAGAATAAAAAAATCAACTGGAAGTTTACAAAGGAGAAGGCTGATGAGAAAATGTCAAAGTATTATGTCTAAAAACTAAATTGTTGAGACACTAGTCTCCATGCTACTATATAGTACGGCTTACATGATAAAGTTTGCTAATTTATTTTTCGGTAAAGCCTAAAAGAGCCTACTTACGATTTTAATTCTATACAAGCAATAAGTTTTTTCAGAGGGGATATCACTAAAAAGTCCCATTCTTTCGTCGGTCTGAAAAATCCAGGTAAATGATTTCCTTTAATGAAAATGAATTCTTTCGGGATACCTACATCAATTGATATTTTTTTCAATAAATTGATGAAACCATCAAGCTGCTTTCCCCCGGTAACTGCCCCTCTATTTCCTTGATCTTGAATTTGACGTCCTTTTTGGTCATTGATTTGTTTATTTCGTGTAGTCCAAAAATGTATTATTGCGTTTTTAATGTCTTCTTGATATAAATCAACATTAATTGCCATGATACAGTGAAATACCACTTCTATATAAATAGGTTTTTGTTAAGCAATTTGATTTCGAAGCTTTCAAAAATGCTGCCTATCCGTATCTGTTTAGGTCGT
>JAUVET010000172.1 GCA_030594665.1 Methanosarcinaceae archaeon | reverse complement strand
TTCTTCAGGAGAGCCGAGTCCGTATATGCAGGAAACGCTTGCAACTACAATTACATCCCTGCGCTCGATCAGTGATCTTGTTGTGGAAAGTCGCAGTTTGCTGATCTCGTCATTGATGCTTGCATCTTTTTCAATGTATGTGTCTGTTGTCGGGATGTATGCTTCGGGTTGGTAATAGTCATAGTAGCTGACAAAATACTCGACAGCATTATCGGGAAAGAAATCACGAAATTCTGAATATAGCTGGGCTGCAAGTGTTTTATTGTGTGCGATCACAAGTGTGGGTTTTTGCACGTTCCGGATAACATTTGCGACTGTGAACGTCTTGCCGGAACCTGTCACTCCTAATAATGTCTGATGCTTTTGGTTTTTCAGCACCCCGCCTGTGAGCTTTGAGATTGCTTTTGGCTGATCGCCTTTTGGTTTATAGTCAGATATAAGTTTGAAGGAGCGCATTGTATGTGTGAATATGTGTGTGAATACCTATAAACATATTCTTGCGGAATGGTCGTTATTTCATTGTATATGAAAGCACATGTTTATCTCATGTTCACATGATTACACATTCACTTGCGATTTTCGATCGAGTATTTCTATCTAAATCCCCTATCTAAATCCCCTATCGTAATCCTCGGTGGTATAAACACTGCTGTAGCCGTATTGGGCAAAAAAGAATGTGTTTTGGCACATGAATGTAATTATTGCATGATCCCTGTAGCCTCAGGAATGACTATGCCATTGGCATGAGCCATTTCAAGTTCATCCGAGATATACATATACTCGCGCTGTGTACGGTTTCCACGTCTTTGGAGCAGGTTCCTGCGGTACATGCGTGATAGGTATGTTGAAACCGTGCTCAATTTTATGAATCCATATACTCGCTCGTAGTGTCCCTGAATTTCCTGGGATGTGAACCATACATGTGGATATTCGTATTTTAAGAATAGTTCAAGACGTTCACTTATTGTTAGTGTTGTGTCTTTGATCTTATCCCGTAGTGGAACATTTGGTTGGTGTATCTGTGCCACCGGCTGGGCAGCATATTGCTGTGGTTGTAGTGGCAGGTTATTAGGAATGCCAGCCTGTTGCAATGGGTGGTGGTTTACCTGTGGAGTGGGTGGGAGTTGGTATTGAACAGGCTGTGGATAATAATAGATCGGTTGTTGTATGGCCGGATATGGATAATATTGTAATTGTGGATTTGTGGGCACCTGGTGCGGTTGAAGTTGCTGCTGCATTGGTGACTGTAAGATTGGTTGTTGAACAGGCTGCTGTTGAACAGGCTGTTGTTGAACCGGTTGTTGTTGAACTGGCTGTTGTTGAATCGGCTGCTGTTGAACAGGCTGCTGTTGAATCGGCTGCTGTTGAACAGGCTGCTGTTGAACAGGCTGTTGTTGAACAGGCTGCTGTTGAACAGGTTGTTGTTGAACAGGTTGTTGTTGAACAGGTTGTTGTTGAACAGGTTGTTGTTGAACAGGTTGTTGTTGAACAGGCTGTTGTTGAACAGGCTGTTGTTGAATTGTTTGCAGCGTGGGCATTTCAGATGAAGGTACGGTTGATGGAGGTTTCGTGGCATCAATCGAATTAATAAAATTTGTCACGTACTCCTTCCAATGTTTTCCATTGAATTGGGCGTTTGCCTTTTCCGTACCATCGTCCTCGAATATTTCAATCCGTACCTTCATCTTTTTGCCCCTATGTGTAAATCCACCCATTCCCTCAAAAAGGTGGATTTGTTAAACCATTCATCCCCTCAGATTGTGGTTTTGCTGTTTTTGTATAATTGTTAACATGTTTGATTGTATTCACAATTAACATGACTGATTGTTATTCAATTTACAATTTAACAATTGTAGCATGTAATATATAAATATTGTGCTAATTTCATGTCGGCATATGTTTTAAGCAAAATTAAAGTGATATTATTGCTTATTTTTTTATATATTTGGCCATTATATCTTTTTAGTATCAGTTCGATTAGATTTTATGTATGTGAGTTTGTTATAAATAATTATTTGATTTTCCAGTTGAAATGAAGGGGTTAGTTTTTTTAGTTGAATACTGTTCTTATCACGTAATATATGAAATAAAGCTATATTTATCGTTTGTTTATGGCAAATACATTTATTCTAATTACATATTGATTTGTCGGTGAACAGATATCTACAAAAAATCATGTCCATTTTAGATTCAGTGGTTGGTTTTATATTACATGTGACCTATAATTGTGCTCATGTCCGAAGTTAGTGCAGAATCACCTATTGAAACAATTAGCCCGAATGCGAAATCTCACGCAGGTTCGGTCAGCGTTGATCATGAGAATGTCCATCTTCTGGAAAATGAGGTTGAAACTCTCAGGATACAAAATGAGGTTATGAAGGCGAAATTCCTTGAGGCGAGTATGGTCGCGAACAACTATTTGCAGGAAGCAACTGATCTTAAAGAGCAATTAGATAAGTTGACCAATCCACCGTTGTTTATTGCGAGTGTTCTGGAGGTTGAGGATGATCTGGCACTTATCAGGCAACACGGCAATAATCAAGAGGTTATGACCCAGATCCCGCCTGAATTTGATGGTAAGGTGGAAGCTGGTATGCGGGTTTGTGTGAATGCGGCGTTTTCAATCATCTCAGTCATCAGCAGGGCTGCGGATGTGCGCGCCCAGGTGATGGAAGTTATTCGTTCACCAGATGTCAGTTACGATATGATCGGCGGTCTTGATGATGTTATAAAGGAGGTTGTAGAGTCGGTGGAGTTGCCACTGACCGAGCCGGAGCTGTTCGAGAATGTGGGTATTGAGCCACCATCCGGTGTTTTGCTCTATGGTTCCCCTGGTACAGGAAAGACACTTATTGGAAAGGCAGTGGCATCTGAGGCGAGTGCAACGTTTATTAGAATGTCCGGTTCGGATCTTGTACAGAAGTTTGTTGGTGAGGGTGCAAGACTTGTTAAGGATGTGTTCCAGCTGGCAAGGGATAAGGCTCCATCTATTCTTTTTATTGATGAGATCGATGCAGTTGGTGGTATGCGTACCCATGATGGCACGACCGGTTCTGCCGAGGTTAACCGAACGATGCTTCAGCTTTTGGCAGAGATGGATGGTTTTGACACTTCTGGAAATGTGAAGGTGGTCGCTGCGACAAACAGGGTCGATCTGCTTGATCCGGCACTTTTGCGCCCTGGCAGGTTTGATCGTGTGATCGAGATTCCCCTGCCTGATGAGGATGGGCGTGTGGAAATATTGAAGATCCATACCGGGAAGATGAATCTGGCTGATGATGTGGATATTGGCAGGATCGCAAAAATGACTGATGGTCTTAGCGGCGCTGATCTGAATATCATCATCAAGGAAGCCGGAATGTTCGTTATCCGAAGACGTGGCGATAGTGTCACTATGCAGGATATTCTGGATGGTTACGATAAAGTGGTGGCTGACGAAGAACAAGCAAATGCTCCTGTGGGGATGTTCGCATAGGTGGTGGCCTGCCGACACCTTGTTTTTTGGGTGGCGTTCTTTTTTTGACACATAAAAGTGTTTCATTGATGAATGAAGGCAAACCTATGGAATGTGAGATACTCAACGACGCTAAAAAAGCGAGAGACTCACAGACGCTCAATGCGTTAATAGGCTGCAAACCAGAATTACAAAGGCAGTAATCTAAATGAAAACTGCTGCTCGACACGGGTTATGAAAGGTTGAGCGGTATGAAGGGAAACTTTCACGTACCATTCTGAGAAGAAGGAGAGCGAGTAATCGCTCTTCTTTATTCGGCGATATACAAATACGAAAAATTAAGGTAATGTTTAAGTAAGAATGTAACTAAATCACATGATGGAAATACCTGAAAATATCTCGACCAAAAAAATGCGTGGTTCGGCATGGTAAGTGAGGTTACCGAACACTGAATCTCCGAACGACTACAAATAAAGGAAACAAGCTGATGAAAAGACTTCCAATAGGAATACAGACATTTCGTGATATTGTTCAAAACGATTATCTGTATGTGGACAAAACCGAGAAAATATTCGATCTGGTGAATAATCCAAAAGGCGTATATTTTCTATCCAGACCGAGAAGATTCGGTAAAAGCCTGCTTATTTCCACATTGGATGAGATATTCCAGGGGAACAAAGAGCTGTTTAAGGACCTGTGGATATACAATAATAATTATGTCTGGGAAAAACACCCTGTTGTAAGGATCGATTTTAGCAAGAAAAAAGCGGAAAACAGGGATGATCTGAAGGGTTTTATCCTGTATCAATTAAAGAAGATCGCAGGTGACTACGGTGTTTCGCTTGAGCGTGATCAATATGATGAGGCGTTCGATGAACTTCTAACCAGACTGGGCGAGATCAATAAAGTTGTTATACTCATAGATGAATACGATAAGCCGATAATTGACAATATTGAGAATCAGGA
>JAUVET010000144.1 GCA_030594665.1 Methanosarcinaceae archaeon | reverse complement strand
CGTGCACGGTGCAATGTGTCAGGCGATCTCGGGGCGGTGTTATCTTTCTGCATACCTTCTTGGAAAGTCCGGCAACTGCGGGGAATGTTCCCAGCCGTGCAGGTGGGAATGGACACTGCGCGCAGATGATGGAAAAGAGGTGGACCTGGAAGGCAAATACCTGCTAAGTGCAAGGGACCTTTGCATGATAGAACATGTGCCACAACTTATTGATGCAGGCGTGGATGCCTTCAAGGTTGAAGGCAGGCTGCGAAATCCGGGTTATACTGCAACGGTATCCGAATGTTACCGCGAAGCACTGGATGATTGTCGGGACGGTTCATACACACTTGAACGTGCACGGGAATTGAAGGACCGGATGGCACTGGAATACAATCGCGGTTTTTCCACGGGTTTCTACTTCGGTACACCCGGACCTGAAGGATTGGCATACAAGCATAACATGAATGTATCACCTGTGAAACGACAGGCTGTCGGCGTTGTTACCAACTATTATTCAAAGCAGAATGCTGCGGCTGTGAAATTGTTGGAGCAGGGCCTAGCTGTCGGGGATGATATTGTTATCGAAGGTTACACTACGTATCTTGAGCAGGAAGTGAAGTCTTTGATCGTTAATGGAGAGGCTGCAAAAGAGGTAGGGCGTGGGCAGGAAGTGGGGTTAGGTGTGGATGGGGTTGTTCGGGAGAATGACAGGGTGTTCAAGGTTGGGCGTGTTTGATGTTGTTTTCAAATCCAACCCCATCAACCTCTATCCAAAAATTTATATAACCTCACGCAAATTATCACCCTGACCTTTTTACTAAAAACAACTTCGGACCCAAAAAAAATGAAAAATGTAATGATACCCGGCACAGGCCCCGATATCATCAAGATGAGCCACATCATCCGCGAAGGCGAGCGGCGAGGGTCGGATCATTGCATCCTTAAACAGTGCGAATCCCAACCACTGAAATATTCAACAAACTTGAGGAAATTATCATGAGTAAAAATACAACAAATGAAAAATCTGTCAGCAAAATATTGATCACCGGTGGAGCCGGCTTTATTGGAAGTCATATTGTTGATAGATTAATTGAAACTGACTGTGAGATCGTTGTGTTCGATAACCTGAGTTCAGGGAAGATGGAGTTCATTGAGCATAATCTCGATAAAACAAATTTTTCGCTTATTAAGGGTGACTTACTGAATACTGATGAGATCGATGCGGCATGCCAGGAGGTTGATCTTGTGTACCATGCGGCTGCAAATCCTGATGTCCGGTTGGGTGCGGTAGATACGAAGGTCCATTTCGAACAGAACATCACTGCAACCTATAACCTGCTTGAAGCTATGCGCAAAAACGGTGTTCCTAATATTGTATTCACGTCTACTTCAACGGTGTATGGTGAAGCGACGATTATTCCTACACCCGAGGAATACGGACCACTTGTTCCAATATCATTGTACGGGGCTTCGAAACTTGCATGTGAGGCACTCATTACATCTTATTCCCACACCTTTGATATGCATTCATGGATATTCAGGTTTGCGAATATCGTTGGTAATCGGGGCACGCATGGTATTATAGTAGATTTTATTGAAAAACTGAACACTGATTCCGGGCATCTTGAGATCCTTGGTGATGGTCGCCAATCCAAATCATATCTGCATGTAACTGATTGTGTTGATGCGATCCTGTTTGCGTTTGGTCACATTGCTGATACGGTGAACATCTTTAATGTGGGATCCGAAGATACCATCAATCCGACAGGAATTGCTAAGATCGTTGTTGATGAGATGGGGTTTGGTGATGTTGAGTTTCAATACACCGGTGGGAAGCAGGGTTGGAAAGGTGATGTGCCACGGATGCTGCTTGCGGTTGATAAGATAAAGGAACTCGGGTGGAGTCCATCATATAATTCTGCGGATAGTGTGCGTGATACGGCACGTGTGTTGATCGAGGGTCTTTGAACTGCCGGGCACTGTTCCAAAATCCAGTTATCCCGGTGAATATGGGAAAAAATTCACCGCAGAGCACGCTGAGTACGCAGAGAATCTTATATTGGCAACTCTGCGCCCTGCACGCCCCACAGGCGTAGCAGGCACTCAACTCCGTAGGAGGTGAGTGTTCTCAGCGTCCTCTGCAGTTGATTTCTTTAATAATAGATGGCAACTAAATGCTAATTTAAATGGATGTTAATTAGAGGCGAGTTGGAAAAAATAACTGGAAAATGGGATAGTGTCGAACTGCCGTATAATTGAGAGCGTGTACTCGGATTGCTGATCCCGGTTTACTGTTTTTGGTGAGTTTTAAAGAGATGCGCCGCGCTTTGCGCGGTCATAATGTTTTCAATTTCAACCTGTTGCTAAAATTCGGCATGACCCTATGTTTTAGATTTTATACTTTATACCAATCCCATCATTTTTTCCAGAATTCGGGTGTCAGCATCACGATCACAGTGAACACTTCAAGCCGTCCGATCCACATATTTGCAATCAGCACCAATTTTCCAATTGGATGTACGATGTCATAACTTGTCATTGGACCTACAAGATTAAATCCCGGACCAACATTCCCGAGTGTCGCAATGGATGCGGTCAATGAACTTATCATATCCATTCCAAGTATCGACAATATCCCCGAACTTAACATGAATATCATAAAATAGATCACTACAAAAGCAATAATCGATTTCATCACATCATCCGGCACGGTTCTGCCATTGAACTTGATCGATTTGATAGCTTTTCTGTGAACTGATTTGAACAATTCCCGACGTCCGTATTTTAACAATAACAACACTCTTACAACCTTGATACCACCAGCTGTTGAACCTGCCGAGCCGCCAATGAACATTAAAGTGAACAGTACCATCCTTGCGGAATCAGACCACAGGTTAAAGTCAATAGTTGCAAAACCTGTTGTGGTGGTAATGGACATAACCTGGAACAATGCATATCTCAACGAATCGAATGCCGAATAATCCATATCACGCCATAGTAGAATAGTAAGCAGACCGGTTGCAAAAAGCAAGATTGCTGCATAGAATTTAAATTCATTATCATTGACCAGGCTTTTTTTGTTGACATACAGTGTCCTGTAATGAAGTGCAAAATTTGCACCTGCTATGAACATGAACAGGGTTATGATCCCTTCTACAAGAGGACTGTTAAAAGCCTTTATGCTATCTGAATATGGTGAAAATCCACCACACGCCATGGTCGTGAATGTGTGGGTCACTGCATCATAGAGCGATAACTTTGCAAGTAAAAGTAATGCAACTTCAATAACGGAAATTACAACATACACCATCCAGAGGATCTTTGCAGTTTCCCTTATCCTTGGTTTTAACTTGTCTTCAGTAGGACCCGGGACTTCAGCACGGAACAACTGGCGTCCGGCAACACCAAGTTTTGGAAGAATGGCAATGAACAGCATGATGATCCCCATGCCTCCAAGCCATTGGGTCATACTGCGCCAGAAGAGGATACTCCGTGAATGGCTTTCTATATCTACAAAAACAGTTGCGCCAGTGGTCGTGAAACCTGACATTGATTCAAAAAAGGCATTTAGTGGGCTGATCCCGTCAAACACAAAAGGTATTGCACCAAACGCTGCTGCAGCGAGCCATCCTATAGCTACGATCGCAAATCCTTCTCTTGTTTTCCATTCTTCATCTGACTTATATTTAAGTGAAAGAACAATTCCTGTAAAGCCTGTCAATGCAACTGCAACAATGAACGGATATAGTGATTCATCATAATAATATGCAACCAATAGTGGAACAACCATTATCAGTCCGAGAAAACGGAGCAACCCACCCAGAACATTAAGGACTATCTTATAATTCATAAGAACCACTTGATCTATTTGAACATGCGCTCAACATCTTTAACGGCAGATAGTAATGAAAATACCACTACGCGATCACCGTCTTCGATCACGTAATCCCCATGGGGCACAATCGTTTCATCTTTGTGAACGACCATGCTAATAATAGCTCCCGCCGGGAATTTGATCTTTTTTAAAGGTTTGCCTACGATCTTTGATCTCTTTGATGCCGTATATTCGATAATGTCGGCTTTTTCACATTCAATTGTTGTAAGTGCTTCTATGCCGGTACCCATTGTCGATTTTAATACTTCATTGACAGTTGCTTCCCTTGGGTTTATAGCACTGTCAACACCTACCATTTCAAAAAGCGGAACATATTCGGACCTGCCAGCCCTGGCAATAACTTTTTTCGCACCAAGTTGTTTTGACAGAAGTGCGCACAACATATTCTTCTCATCGCTGTCAGTAGCTGCGATGACTACATCCATTTCGTGTACTCCCTCTTCTTTTAACAGGTTCACATCTGTCCCGTCACCATGAAGTACTAAAACATCCGTCAAAATGTCAGCAACACACTCACACCGTTCCCTGTTGTTATCGATGATCTTAAGATCCATATAATTTTTGTTGACCAGCTTTGCGAGATAAAATCCCACAACACCTCCCCCGATTATCATGATCCTGCTGCGCTTGCCGGAAACTTCACCAAAAAGTCCGCGAATGTCCTTCATGGCATCGGGTTTCCCAATTACTACCATGTGGTCATTCGCTTCTATTATGTCAGACCCATGTGGAATTATGACTTCAGCATCCCTGAAAAGTGCACTTACAATACAACAATCTGATAATTGGAGATCTTGCATCGGTTTTCCAACAAGCGTATTTTCAGGTCTTACCATAAATTCCATCATTTCCACTTTCCCACCTGCAAATATCTCCGAATCAATGGCAGAAGGAATGGATAGCAAATCAGCCACTTCTGATGCGAGAGCAAGTTCAGGACAGATCATTGTATCGATACCGATCTGTGTACGTTTTGCAACAGGCTTGTCGATATAATCAGGATTGGTAACTCTTGCAATTGTTTTTATTGGTTTTTTACCTTCAACGATCAGTTTTGAAGCCATACACGCAACAATGTTCACCTCGTCATTTCCA
>JAUVET010000049.1 GCA_030594665.1 Methanosarcinaceae archaeon | reverse complement strand
CTCTATCTCCCAGTCGGATTCAAGCACAACCACAGTTTTCCCCATCTTAAGCGAAAGCGCGATCTCTGAAAGTGTGCCGTATTCGCCATTTACTGCGATCAGCGCATCGCATGACTGTGCAATAATGGCATTTCTTGCATGCCCCATTGCACTCAATATCGCGATGTCAATGTAGGGATTTGCATCTTCGCGCCTGCTCCCCGGCAATATTCCGATCGTTGTACCATCTTCCAGTTTTGCACCACGTGCGGCAGCTTGCATGACACCGTCAAGTCCGCCGCAGATCAGAACTGCGCCGCGTTTTGCAATCTCCCGTCCAACTTCCCCTGCAATGATCGCAATACTTTCATTGCATTTTCCTGCACCGATCACTCCGATCTGTTTATTTGCCATGTCCAATCAACTGCTTTACTTTTATTACATATATTCGTCTTGTATTTTTAATATCTCGCGGCTGTCCTTTGCTTTGGAATAATCCTCAAGGGGTTCATGATTCAACTCCAAAAAAGTATGTCCCCAGTTAAACTTGGAAAGAATGGTGGCAGCCTGATCCTTATATCCAAGAATGTATAATGCTGCTGCGAATGCCTCAACAGAGTTCAATTTGAAAGGTTTGCCAAAATTCACGGGATTTGCAGCCAAAAGATATGGGAGAGCGCGATGCTGGAGTTTTTTCATTTCCAGTTGTGGAAATACGCGCTCCAATTCTTCCCATGAGCAATCCAGTACAGTGATGCCGCGTGAGATGTCATCCGCAGGGGACAGTGCTTTTTGTGCCATCGGGTCAAGCAGGATAGACCCGCGCTGTATATTTTGTACCTTTTCAAAAAGGTCGGCAAGCCCAAAACGTGCCATTTTCTTTCCGGTACATTTTTTTGGGTCACACTGATTAGCATGGTATATGTGAAGTTTCACCTGTTTGAGATTTTTATGGATCATGTCTGTTCAGTTTGTGGTATGTACCTATTATATGTTTTGCGCACATAATTGATAGGTTTATACATATTCGTATTATATTTGATAAAATATATTTAGTAAGCGAATATTAATACAGAAATAAGTTCAGTATTTTTGTGAGTATTAAATAGATAAGATTACATGAATTGCACATAATAGATGCAATATAGTTATAAATTGTAGTTACTATCACATTTATAAATATAATTACAATTATAATAATGGATATTGAAAAATGCGGGAATGACGGACATTCGATTTTATAGCAATATCATAATTACATATCAAATAGGTGATAAATTATTATGACTGCAAAAGTATATACAATTGCATCTGGAAAAGGTGGGACTGGAAAAACAACAACTACTGTGAATCTAGGTACTTGTTTGGCAGGACTTGGGAAAAAAACACTCATATTAGATGCAGATATCGGAATGGCAAACCTTGGCCTGGTACTCGGACTTGAAAAATCAGAGTTAACGCTTCATGAAGTTTTGGCAGGTAAGGCTGATGTTAAAGATGCAATATATGATGGACCAAATGGTGTAAAGGTGCTACCAAGTGGAATATCTTTGCAAGGATTCCAAAATGCAAATCCTGAGATAATGACCGATGTAATGGGAAAGTTAGTTGAAAATTATGATTACATGTTAATTGATGCGCCTGCAGGAATAAGCAAGGACGGCGTAGTTCCATTGGCAGTAGCAGATGAAGTGATCTTAGTGGTAAATCCGGAGATATCGTCTCTTGCAGATGCACTTAAAACAAAAGTGCTTGTTGAGATGATTGACAGTACTGTTATGGGTGTTGTGTTAAACAGGGTAGGAACGACTACAACTGAACTGAGTAATCAAAAAGTTGAGGGCTTGCTTGATTCCAAAATACTCCAATCAGTACCTGAAGACACAAATGTAAGGAATGCATCAGCATTCAGGACACCTGTTGTGGTAAAATATCCTGAATCACCATCATCCATTGCATTTAAAAGGATGGCTGCATCTTTGGCCGGCACGGAAATGCCTGATAAACCTGATAGATCCCAGGTGAAGGAAGGGTTTGTTGAAAGGCTTAAGCGTGCTTTATTTGGAGGTAGTTGACTGTTATTGACATCATTTGAGTGTTTCATCGATGGCTCTTGTTGTGTAGATATCAATAATGGCATATCTTATGCTTATTCGAATATGTCAGTTATCGAATGAAATTAATAATCTTAACAAAAAAGTTGAGATCACAAACGATGAAGTTACCAGATTATGTAACAACATTCAATATTGCAAAAAAATATGATTTAAGCAGAAAGAGTGTGGTAGAATGGATGAAAGTGATGAATCCCAAAAAGCCGTTAATGAAAAAAACAGTCCTTCCATTGAAGATAAGATGAAAAAACTACAAAATGCCGGATTATTGTCAGATGTGAGGGATGTGTTAGCTTCAGATGAATCATCATTTGATGGCGTTGATTCCGATGCATCAGGTGAATCGGAAGATATGGTCACTGGGATCGAAAAACAATTTGACGATGAAGAATCTCTTTCACCAGAAGATATCATAAATAACGAAAATACGGATGTAGACTTACCTGCTGATAATCTTGGTGCGGATGATGGTGAGCATGTAGTTGATGACTCCATAACCAATGAATTTGTAGTTGATGAACCCGTAGTTGACGAACTCGCAGTTGACGAACCCGCAATTGATGAATCCGCAATTGATGAATCCATAGCCAATGAATTTGTAGCTGATGAACCCGTAGTTGACGAACTCGCAGTTGATGAACCCGTAGTTGATGAACCCGTAGTTGACGAACTCGCAGTTGATGAACCCGTAGCCGATGAACCCGTAATTGATGACTCCGTAATTGATGACTCCGTAATTGATGACTCCGTAATTGATGACTCCGTAATTGATGAACCCGTAGTTGATGAACCCGTAGTTGATGAACCCGTAGCCGATGACTCCGTAGTTGATGACTCCGTAGTTGATGAATCTGCAGCCGATGCAATTGTTGAAATTGTTGAAATTGATGATATTGATGATATTGATGAGGTTTCATTATCCGATCTGATCTTACCTGAAGGATCTGATATTAAGATCGAGGAGATTAAGTTTAAGCATGACAGTTCACATCTTGACATCATCAAAAAGACCGAACTCCCTAATGAAATAGAAAGTATATGGGAGAAAACTATTAAGGATGTAGTTAAAGATGAACAACCTGAAGAGGTTGAAGAGATCAAGCTTCAAGAATCCCTATATGATAAATTTGTCAACAAGTTAACCAGAAAAAAATTTGAGATCGAAGAATACAGTTTTGTTGAACATGGTCCGCTTGTGGACTTTACCATGCCTGAGGGGGCAAATTACGAAGAGGTAGACCTTTATGAGGTTAATGCACCATATGCTTATATTCGAATAATTCATGATCCGGATCTTCATGAATTCAAGTATCAAGTGATCGAGCCAACACTCACGGAAAATGAGGCTGAATTGTTAAAGATGACAAAGAGGCGTCTGGTTGAGACTCTTGATGTAAATTTAAAAACTATCACGCCGGACAATGCAGTAGTTTATCTTAAAAAACGTGTGTACTCACTTTTGAAGGATTATAGGATAGATATATCAACTGCAAACCGTGAAAAAATATTATATTACATAACGCGTGATTTTATTGGATATGGTGAAATCGATGCAATGATGCGGGATAGTTTGCTTGAGGATATATCGTGTGATGGACCAAACACTCCTATTTTTGTTTATCACAAAAAACATGAATCAATTCCTGCAACTGTCCAGTTCCATAGTGATGATGAATTGGATTCTTTCGTGATCAGGATTGCCCAGATATGTGGAAGGCACATATCTATATCAAATCCGCTTTTGGATGCGACAATGCCGGAAGGTTCACGTATTCAATTGACACTCGGTCGTGAAGTCACAACACGTGGTAGTACTTTTACGATCAGAAGGTTCAATGAGAACCCAATGACACCCTCTGATCTTGTAAATGTTCACACGTTCTCAACTGCAATAATGGCTTACATGTGGCTTGCAGTAGAGTCGAATAAGAGTATTGTATTTGCAGGTGGTACCGCATCCGGTAAAACAACTGCTATGAATGCGATCTCGCTTTTTATCCAGCCTGAGATGAAGATCGTTTCAATTGAAGATACAAGAGAACTTAATTTGCCGCATCCTAACTGGATCCCGGGTGTCACTCGCGAATCATTTGCAGGTGAATCAAAAGGTTCCATTGAGATGTATGAACTTTTACGTGCATCCCTGCGGCAGCGTCCTGAATACATATTGGTAGGAGAGGTACGAGGTTCTGAGGCTTATGTATTGTTCCAGGCAATGTCCACAGGTCACACTACATTTTCCACTATGCATGCCGATTCAGTCCAGTCTGTTGTCCACAGGCTTGAAAACCCGCCTATCAATGTACCAAGGATCATGATGCAGGCTCTTGATATTGTTGCTATTCAGGCCCAGGTCAAAGTTGGTGATGAACGTGTAAGACGTTGCAAGTCGATCACAGAGATCGTTGGTGTGGATCCGCGTACCGGGGAGTTGCTTACAAATGAGGTTTTCGTCTGGAATGCCGCAAAGGATACGTACCAGTATTCCGGTCGATCCTATATGGTCGAGAGTGTCATGGAAAATCGCGGATGGGATGAATTAAAGGTAAGGGATGAGTTAAAGAGAAGACAGGAAGTTCTTGAGTGGACGCGTATAAAAGAGATCGATAATTATGAAGACATCTCTAAGATTATAGTTGCGTATAATCGTGAACCTCAAACGATGATGAAAATAGTGAGGCAAGATCTATATGGCTAATTCGTATTTTAGGTTTACTTACAATCTTTTTGGTAATTTTTACAACAAAAGAAGTGAGAAATATTACGGTCTGCGACAGTCGATCTTGAGAAACAGGATGGATATTGGGTATGACATGTATATGTCCGGTGCACTTTTCACATCAATAGTTTGCTCTTTGATAGCACTTTTTGTCTTAAATATTCTTTTTTCCTATGTTGGTGTTCCTGATATCTCCGGCAGCAGGTTAAATTTCCCTGTATGGACTGCTGAGTATGCTGTATATAAGTCAATTGTTACATCTTTAATAGGAAGTATCCTTATAGGTGGCTCCGTTTTTGCAGTTGTCTATAGGATATTTTTGTTATATCCTGTACTGATGGCAAGTGAAAGAAAGCGTAATATTGACCAGTTGTTGCCGTATGCGATCAACTACATGTCGGCAATGTCCGGCGCAGGTGTGCTTCCTGTAGACCTGTTCAGGTCACTTGCCCAAAATGATATCTATGGGGAAGTAGCAGTGGAAATGAGATATCTTGTACGGGATATTGAAGTTTTGGGGCATAATCTTGTCACTGGTATGAAAAATCTTTCAATGACAACACCATCTGTAACTTTACAGGATTTCTTACAGGGTGCAGTAACAGTTGTCACGTCAGGTGGACAACTTGAACAGTATTTCAATATTAAGACAGAACAATATATTGCAGAAAACAGGCAAAGACAGAAAGAGTTTTTGGAGACCCTTGGACTTCTGGGTGAAACTTATGTAACTGCATTTGTTGCAGGACCTTTGTTTTTGATAATTATGATCTCAGTCATGTCGATTATGGGCAGTTCAAGTATGACGTTTTTGTATTTGCTTATCTATGCTATTGTACCGATTGGAAGTATGATATTCATTATTTTAATTAGCAGTATGACTCCGGAGGCATGAAGATGGTGAAAACAGATGAATTGGATACACGATCCTTTGCCCGGGAAAATTTAAGTGATCAGCAGCTCAGGGAATTGGAAGAAAATTCAATTGCCCTTGGTATAGAAAGGTCAAAAAAGAATATCAGGATCAAAGAGTTCTTTAAAGATCCTTATGAAACTCTTTACCGTTATCCTGCATATATGGCATTTTTTAGTGTTCCTGCTGCACTCATATTTTGTATAATTGGATTCAAGCTTGTTTGGGGCAGTTTTTTAATTGATGATGTGATAATTTTCACGGTTTTGATAGCCATAACGCCTCCGGCAATCATGCATTATAAGAAACGCAAGGTGATAAAGAAGATTGAAGAGTATATGCCAAATTTCTTACGTGATATTTCGGAAATGAGCCGTGCAGGACTTACTTTACCAAGGGCGATCGCTACAGTTGCCAAAGGGGAATATGGAGAACTCTCAAAAGAGGTTCGTTTGATGGATTCATCGATGTCATGGGGCGTATCTTTTGAAGACACACTTATTAATTTCTCAAAACGTATGAACACTCCACTCATTTCAAGGTCGATTGCACTTATTACACAGGCAAATCGTGCAGGTGGCAGGGTGTCATCTGTTCTTGAAGCTGCAGCACGTGATGCAACTGAGATCAAGATGCTTCAAAGAGAACGAAGTGGAAATATGGTCGTATATCTGGTAATCGTTTACATGGCATTTTTTGTATTCATTTTTGTTATTTTGATGTTAACCTCTGCTTTTATTCCGACAATGGCACAAGCAGGTCAAGCAGCGGCAGCAGCAGGCGCAGGTTCGCAGTTTTTGGGTGCATTCGATCCGGCTAAATTCTCTCGTACCCTATTCCATGCAGCCGTGATACAGGGATTTGTAAGTGGATTGGTGGCAGGACAGCTTGGTGAAGGAGAGTTTTTTGCAGGGCTTAAGCATTCAGTTATTCTTACGCTTGTCGCATGGGTGACATTTACGTTATTTATGTGAAACATGATGAATGAATAAAAAACAATGGACATTTTTTAACCGCAGAGTTCGCTGAGAACGCAGAGAAAAAAAGTACAATTCTCTGCGACCTCAGCGTCCTCTGCGGTGAATATTTTTTGCCATGATTCATTTCATCCGGAATAAATTAAAAAGTAGATAAATATTAGATTTTAGAAAAGACCTTTTTTGCACTTTCAATAACGTTTGATAACAGGTCACAGCCTTTTGAATCAATTCCGACGATAAGGGGACCGAATTCAATTGTATCAAGTTCCCATACTGCTTCGGGCATTCCCAGATCAAGCCAGTGTACATTGGACACATTCGTGATGGAATCTGCTGCAAGTGCCGCGCATCCGCCTGTGTATGTCAGGTAGACACACTGATCTTTAAGAGATTCCGATACATTTTGCATGCCACCTTTTCCGATCAGGGCACGAACATCGAATTTTTCAAGAAGGGGTTTTGTCATTTTAGACATTCGACCGCTTGTTGTTGGTCCTGCGGCAACTGTTTGCCATTTGTTGTCGATGTTCTGCATGAGCGGTCCGCAGTGGTATATGACTGCACCATTAAGGTCAAATGGCAGTGGCACGCCCTTTTCTTCCATTTCAAGTATGCGGGCATGTGCTTCATCGCGTGCTGTGAACACAGTACCTGTGAGGTAAACGATGTCGCCTGCATTTAATTGATCGATATCACTTTTACTAAGTGGTGTGGTTAAGTGATATTCCATTTATTCGTCACCTCCAAGAGTAACGGATGCATGACGGTTTGCCCAGCATTGTATGTTCACTGCGACAGGAAGTGATGCGGTGTGGCAATGCGCGGTCTTTATGTGAACTGCAAGTGCGGTGGTGTCGCCTCCGAGTCCCATCGGACCGATTCCAAGTGAGTTGATGTCACTCAGGATATCACGTTCGGGTTTTGTCATATTTTTGGGGTTGATGTTCAAGTCTGATAGTAGTGCAGATTTAGCAAGACGTGCCGCTTTGTCGAACGACCCTCCTATCCCGACCCCTACAATGATGGGTGGGCAGGGCATCCCGCCTGCGTTTAGTACTGTTGTTAGGATGAAGTTACGGATACTGTTAACTTCGGTGGGGTTGAGCATTGTTATTACGCTCATGTTTTCGGAACCTGCACCTTTTGGTGCGACTGTTATTGTTAGTTTATTTCCTTCAACTATTTCGTATTTGATATCCGGTAGACCGACGCCTGTATTGTCCCCGCTATTGTTGCGGGTGAGCGGATCAACAGCGTTCGGGCGCAGTGGGATTATTTTGGTTGCACGCCTGACTCCTTCAACAATGGCATCCCCAAGGTTAAAATCAAGATGAACGTCTCGCCCGAGTTCTACAAAGAAGACAAGGATGCCAGTGTCCTGGCACATTGGAATACTACGCTCTTTTGCAATCCCAATGTTTTTCAGTATCGCGGAGAGCTGTGCTTTTGCAATAGGGCTTGTTTCGCGTAGCTGCGATTGTTTGAGCGCGTTAATTATATCAGATGGTAGTTCGGTTTCCGCTTTTTTGAGTATATCGACTGTGGCATTTACCACTGAATCATTTGTAATTTTATGGATCAAGAAATATCTCCTGAGTATGTGTATTTGTGATATGCCGGGGTAATTATATGATAAGTTCGATGCCGTATTTAAGATTACGCGCTGTTGTAGAATTTTGGTGGATTTTTTGGTGGATTTTTTGGTGGAAGATAAACGGCTGACGTAAATCGGTGTTAGATCCAAACACTAACCCAAATCGTATAGGTATTTTGAAAAAATGAATGTCTGTATCTGAT
>JAUVET010000028.1 GCA_030594665.1 Methanosarcinaceae archaeon | reverse complement strand
CCGGTCACCGTACATGTAGCCATCGGAACCGATATTATTCACATGCACCCGCAGTTTGATGCCGCACAAACAGGCATCGCGACGCACCGCGATTTCCGTTTATTTTCATTGATGCCGTACGCCAGAGCCTGTCTGAACTCTTTTCTGCTGAATGGTTCCTTGTGGTGGTTTATCATCAGCTTGTGGTTCCAGAAGCATGACCCGTATACCGCCGTAAATCCATTTTTCTCCAGTGTTTCGATAGCTTCCGGTTTTACTGGCGCCATATCAGCGTCCCCGTTCTGTAGTACGACCTGACCGTCTTTTGCCTTGATAAATACCACCTTCTCAAATTTCGGCTCTCCGCGATAGTATCCGTGGTTTGCACGATAGAGATATGAGGAATGCTCCCTGCTATAGTCCACAAGCATATACGGACCGGTTCCGATGAGCGCACGCTCATCTACGAAGTTTGCAGGGTCATCGACCTCATTCCAGACATGTTCGGGCAGTATCGGCACCGACCCGGCAATCTCGGTTATGAATGGCGCATAAGGCTCTTTCAGGATTATCTTCACAGTATCAGGGTCAACAACTTCGCAGGTTTCCACACTCGCAAGATCTGCCCAGATGTAAGGATACTCCTTGAAATACTCGATTGTAAACCTGACATCTTCTGCAGTAAAGTCGGTTCCATCGGTCCATTTAGCATCCAGGTTCAGATTGAACGTGTATGCGTTTTCGCCCTCGTCGTAACTCCACTCATCGGCAAGCGCCGGAACAAATCCGTCCGCATCCTTCCAGACGAGCGTATCGAAGATTAAGCTCATCTGTATATAACCGCTGCCGCGGGAATAATGTCCGTGCGGGGTAGGGTATCCATAGTCTCCGGACGGATCAGCGATCCGTATCATATCTGCTCCAGTCGCCGCAGTGGCGGAGACTGCCATGATGAGCAGAAGCATGGTTGCAATTGTTATTCGTTGAATCTTATTCATTGTTGATCTCCTTCATTCGATCGGTGTCCATCTGTTCGGGTGCTGTACAGAAAGATCGATCAATTTGATTTGAGTTAGAGCATAAATTTTATAATAATTAAGAATTTTGAAGGAATTTTTATATTATATCCTGTGACTGTCTAAAATCCTGTTTCAAAATCAAGATGAACTTCAATCAGATCGTTTTTCACCAATCTTCTTCCCTTTTTGAATTGTATTCCAACCTGACAACCGTGCCATATTCTTTCTAATAGATACAGTTTTATGCAGGTAGAAATAAACTCATATTTTCAATTATATAGGGTGGAAAGGTACTATATATAAGGTTCTATCCAGATAATAATTATAATCTGAATAGATAACATTGCTAATAACCAGAATTGTGTTTCGCGAGATGCTAGAATGACGCCATAGTTTTCCATGGTTGATCCGAGCATCGCGAGGATTTTCTAGAACCATAGCAAAACCGAATTTTTAAATATGATTCATGATTTTACATGGTAAAGGAATTAAAAATGGCAATTAAAAAAAGTGAATTATATAGCTCCCTCTGGAAAAGTTGTGATGAGTTGAGGGGCGGAATGGATGCCTCCCAATACAAGGACTATGTATTGGTTCTGTTATTTGTGAAATATGTATCTGATAAATACGCAGGAGATAAGTATGCCAATATTATGGTTCCTGAGGGTGGTAACTTTCAGGACATGGTTGCCCTTAAAGGCAAAAAAGACATTGGAGAAGGCATTAATACAATCATAGCGGCACTTGCAAAAGCCAATAACCTGAAGGGTGTAATCGATGTAGCTGATTTTGACAATTCGGACAAGCTTGGCAAAGGAAATGAGAAGATCGACAGGCTTTCGAAACTCGTGGGTATATTCCAAGAGGAAGGTCTTGATTTTAGCAAGAACAAAGCCGAAGGTGACGATATTTTAGGTGATGCCTATGAATATCTGATGCGACATTTTGCGACTGAATCGGGTAAAAGCAAAGGACAATTTTATACGCCGGCTGAAGTTTCTCGTATAATAGCTAAAGTGATTGGTATCAATAAAGCTGAAAGTCAGGAACAAACCGTTTATGATCCCACCTGTGGTAGTGGCTCCTTGTTGTTAAAAGCTGCTGATGAAGCACCAAATGGTATTACTATCTATGGGCAGGAGATGGATAATGCCACGAAGGCTTTGGCTAAAATGAATATGATCTTGCATGGCAATGAATCAGCCGAAATATGGCAGGATAATACACTTTCAAATCCTTATTTTAAAAATACTGACGGGACACTGAAGACATTTGATTTTGCTGTTGCGAATCCTCCTTTTTCTTCTAAAGCGTGGAGTACTGGATTAAATCCGGTAAATGATCAATACGAACGTTTCAAAGATGGCATACCGCCAGCCAAGAATGGCGATTATGCTTTTTTGTTGCATCTTATACGTTCACTTAAAAGTAAAGGCAAGGGTGCGATAATTTTGCCTCATGGTGTTTTGTTTCGTGGGAATGCTGAGGCGGATATACGCACGAACCTGATCCGAAGAGGTGTTATTAAGGGTATTATCGGGTTGCCTGCAAATCTTTTTTACGGGACTGGCATTCCTGCATGTATCATTGTTATTGATAAAGAGTATGCTGATGGTCGAAAAGGTATCTTTATGGTGGATGCCAGCAAGGGTTTTGTGAAGGATGGTAATAAAAATCGTCTGAGGGAGCAGGATATTCATAGCATTGTGGATGTGTTTAATAAGCAAACTGAAGTTCCCAAGTATTCCCGCATGGTGGCTGTGGAAGAGATTGAGAGGAACGAGTATAATCTGAACATTCCCCGTTATATTGATAGTCAGGAAGCTGAGGATATTCAGGATATTAAGGCTCATTTGAGGGGTGGTATTCCAAAGCAGGATATTGATGCTCTGGGTGATTACTGGTCAGTGTATCCAACGCTTAAGGATGCATTGTTTAGCACAGATTCACGGGAAGGGTATGTTGAGTTGAAAATTGCACAGGATGAGATCAAACACACGATTTTTTCGCATCCTGAGTTTACGGGATATACTGAAAGTATTGTTTCGGCTTTTGATCTGTGGAAAGATAAATGGATACCTGTGCTGAAAAGTCTGGATAAGGATGCCAAGCCAAAAGATGTGATTTTCAAGTTGTCTGAGGATATACTTACATCATTTGCAGGTAAAGAATTGATAGACCAGTATGATATGTATCAGCATCTTATGACCTACTGGGTGGATATTATGCAGGATGATGTTTACATTATTTCTGCTGATGGCTGGAAGGTTGAATTATCACGGGTCAATGGAAAGAAGGATGAATGGGACAGTGAACTGGTGCCCAAGCAGTATGTTATTGGTCGTTATTTTACAGCCGAGCAGAATGAGATAGGGCAATTGGAGGCTGAGCGTGATGATGTTAGCCGCCGAATAGAAGAGATGGGCGAGGAGCATAGCGGTGAAGATGGTTTGCTTGAGGAAGTAAAAACGGACAAGGGCAAGATCAGTAAAGCCAATGTGCAAAAGCGTATCAAAGCAATCAAGAACGATGCAGATTCTGCTGAGGAGAGGGAAGTGTTAGAGGCGTATTTGCGGCTGATTGAAGAGGAAGCAAATTCCAGAAAGAAGATCAAAGATGCTCAAAAGGCACTGGATAAATTGGTTATTGGGAAGTACAAAACGTTTACTGAGGGTGAGATCAAAACGCTTGTTGTGGACGATAAATGGATGGCTGCCATCAGTCAGGATGTTACGTCTGAGTTGGAGCGTATTTCCCAGCGTCTTACAAGGCGCATAAAGGAACTGGCGGAACGCTATGCAACGCCCATGCCTGTGTTGAATGCACAAGTTGATGAACTGGAAATGAAGGTGAACGGGCATTTGGATAAAATGGGGTTTGAATGAATTTGAATGTAGGTACACCTGAATTTGAACTTTGTGGGATACATGATTTAAAATCTGCTTTCCCTGATATGAGCGGATTTTCGCCAAGAAATCTCAAATATATGCGAAAATTTGCGCAAGCATGGCCAAACAGAGAAATAGTGCAACGCACCGTTGCACAAATTCCGTGGCGCAGTCAGCTTACATCAGGAGGAAAGCGGCGATGAGTGATGTGCCAGAGGGGTATAAGATGAGCGAGGTGGGTGTTATTCCTGAGGATTGGAATGTTAAACAAATCAAAGATGTTTGTAAACTCATCAACGGTCGCGGTTTTAAACCATATGAGTGGGGGAAAGAGGGTTTTCCAATTATTCGGATTCAAAACCTTAATGGTTCAGATGAGTATAATTATTATCAAGGAAAATTTAACATTAAGATAGTGGTGGAGTACGGGCAATTATTATTTGCATGGTCAGGTAGTAGGGGAACTTCATTTGGACCTTATATATGGAAAGGACAAAATGGATTGCTAAATTATCATACATGGAAGGTAAATATAAATGAAGCGAACATAGAAAAAACATACTTCTACCATGCATTGAAACAACTAACCAAAATTATTGAAGGGATGGCACATGGTGCATCAGCCCTTGTTCACACCCAAAAATGGGAAATGGAAGGTTTTGAAATCCCTTTGCCACCTACCAAAGCTGAACAACAAGCCATCGCCTCCGCCCTGAGCGATACGGGTGCACTCATCACCGCACTGGAGCAGCTCATCACCAAAAAGCGCAATATCAAAAAGGGCGCCATGCAGCAGCTACTTACATGTGAGAAACGCCTGTCGGGGTTTGAGGGGGAGTGGAGAATGAAGAAGCTGGGGGAAGTGTTAAAAGTTAGACATGGTAAGAGCCAACAAAGTATAATTGATGAAAATGGTTTATATCCAATTTTAGCAACAGGTGGTGAAATTGGAAGAGCAAACACTTTTTTGTACAACAAACCATCTGTATTAATTGGGCGAAAAGGAACAATTGATGTTCCACAATACATGGAAACTCCATTTTGGACAATCGACACTCTTTTTTTCACCGAGATATCAGATAACTCAAATCCAAAATTTATTTTTTATAAATTCAATCTCATCGATTGGTATTCTCACAACGAAGCGTCAGGAGTTCCTAGTCTGAATGCTTCTAAAATTGAAAAAATTGAATTACCATTTCCACCAACAATAGATGAACAGAACGCCATCGCCCAGATCCTCTCTGACATGGACGCCGAAATAGAAGCCCTAAAACAAAAACAAGTCAAATACAAAGCCATCAAGCAGGGCATGATGCAGGAATTGCTCACAGGCAAGACGAGGTTGGTATGAACAAAGGAATGGACGATACACATTTGCTTTTAGAAGTGAAGCAACTTATTGAGCAGGGTAAACAGCAAGTTGCCGTATCTGTAAATACAACAATGAGTATGCTGTACTGGCAAATTGGCAAAAGGATCAATGATGATATACTGCAAAATCAAAGGGCAGAATACGGAAAGCAGATTATCCCTACACTGTCACGACATTTAACGCAAGAGTATGGTAATGGCTGGGGTGAAAAACATCTCAGGCAGTGCATGCAATTTGCGCAAGCATTCCCGGATGAGCAAATTGTATACACACTGTGTAGAGAATTGAGCTGGTCACATTTGCGGCTGGTCATGTTTATGGACGAACCACTGAAACGTGAATTTTACATTGAAATGTGTAAATTGGAAAAGTGGAGCTTTCGTGCATTCAGGGAACGCATCCAATCCATGCTTTACGAGCGAACCGCCCTCAGTAGAAATCCTGAAAAAACCATCCAAAACGATTTGGAATTGTTGAAAAATGAGCAAAAACTCAATCCTGATCTGGTATTCAGGGATCCATATTTTCTCGATTTTTTGGGTTTAAAAGACAACTACTCTGAAAACGATTTGGAAACTTCCATTATTGTAGAATTACAGCGCTTTATCGCGGAATTGGGTAGTGACTTTGCTTTTTTAGCTCGTCAAAAACGCATTACGATTGATAACCGGGATTATTATATTGACCTATTATTTTATCACCGCCGATTAAAGTGTTTGGTAGCGATCGATTTAAAAATTGGCGACTTTGAAGCAGGCTTTAAAGGGCAAATGGAGTTGTATTTGCACTATTTAGAAAAATATGAGCAAGTAGAAGGCGAAAATACACCCATTGGCTTAATTCTGTGTGCGGGCAAAAATGAAGAACATATTGAACTTATGCAATTACACAAGAGCAACATACGAGTGGCAGAATACCTTACTGTACTACCACCGAAAACACTATTGCAAGAAAAATTGCACAAAGCAGTTGAAATCGCTCAACAAAAATTAATTCAATGAACAAATAGGAAAAATATTAAATGATATAATTTAAATGGCTATGATGTTCCAGTAGAAACGTCGGTGAAAATGTTAGGGATTGGAATATTACAAAGGGGTAAAGCATGACAACAGTTGGACAAATAGAACGCATCACACAGAATCGAGTGGTTGAACTGTTCCGGAAAGAACTGGATTATAAATATCTCGGTAACTGGGAAGAGCGTGAGGACAACAGTAACATAGAAGAGGAACTCCTACACAAATACCTGACAAAAAAAGGTTACAGCCAGACACTGATCAAAAAAGCCATTTACGAGCTTACCCAGACTGCCACTAATCAGAGCAAGAGCCTGTATGACGTTAACAAAGATGTCTATACCCTGTTGCGTTATGGTGTGAATGTAAAGGAAGAAGCAGGCGAAAACACACAAACCGTTAAGCTGATAGATTGGGAGAATCCGCTTGAAAATAATTTTGCCATCGCAGAAGAGGTTACTGTAAAAGGTGAACATACTAAACGTCCGGATGTGGTGCTGTATGTTAATGGCATTGCTCTGGGAGTATTAGAGCTTAAACGCAGTACGGTATCGGTTTCAGAAGGCATACGGCAGAATCTCGACAACCAGAAGGGCATATTCATCAAACCATTCTTTAGCACCATTCAACTGGTAATGGCAGGTAACGATACCGAAGGTGTACGCTACGGCGTAATAGATACCCTTGAAAAATATTATCTCAATTGGAAAGAAGAAAGCGACATCGAAAACCCACTTGATAAGCATATTGTTCAAATATGCCAAAAAGAGCGGTTTTTGGAATTGTTGCATGATTTCATTGTATTTGACAGAGGCACCAAAAAGATATCCCGCCACAATCAGTATTTTGCAGTAAAAGCAACACAGGAAAGCCTGCGCAAACGGGAAGGCGGCATTCTCTGGCATGCTCAGGGTAGCGGTAAAAGTCTTATCATGGTCTGGGTTGCCAGATGGATAAGTGAGAACATTGATGACTCCCGTGTGCTCATCATCACCGATCGTGACGAACTGGATAAACAGATTGAAAAAACATTTGTAGGAGTCGGTGAAAAAATAGTCCGTACAAAAAGCGGAAAAGGCTTAATCGACAAATTAAACGCTACAACACCATCACTTTTATGTTCGTTGATCCATAAATTCGGCAACAAAGAAGAAGCTGATTATGACGGATATATTGAAGACATAAAAAGAAGTCTGCCTAAAGATTTCAAAGCCAAAGGCGATATCTACGTATTTGTGGACGAATGCCATCGCACACAATCGGGAAAGCTCCACGAAGCCATGAACCTTATTTTGCCAAATTCCATATTTATCGGTTTTACAGGTACACCTCTGCTCAAAAAAGACAAAAAGAAAAGTATCGAGGTTTTTGGAGGATACATTCACACCTACAAATTCGATGAGGCAGTCAAGGACAAAGTTGTGCTTGACCTGCGATATGAGGCACGGGATATAGATCAGAATATCACTTCGCAAGTAAAGATGGATAAATTGTTTGAGGCAAAAACTCATGAATTAACTGATTACGCAAAAATTGAACTCAAAAAGAGATGGGGGAAGATGAAGCGTGTCCTCAGTTCCAAATCCAGATTAGAAAAAATTGTAGCCGATATCGTACTGGATATGGATACAAAAGATAGGTTGCAAAGCGGTGCAGGTAATGCCATGCTGGTATCAGGTAGCATATATGAGGCATGTAAATATTATGAGCTGTTTCAAGGCACGGGTTTAAAAAAGTGCGCCATAGTCACTTCATACAATCCAAATATAAGCGACATCAAAGGCGAAAGCACAGGCGAAGAATCACCTACTGAAAAACTGAAACAATATGATGTTTATCAGAAGATGTTGGATGGTAAAGACCCTGAAACGTTTGAAGATGAAGTAAAACAGAAATTTATAGATGAGCCAGGTCAAATGAAATTGTTGATTGTGGTTGATAAACTGCTAACAGGCTTTGACGCTCCTTCGGCAACCTATCTCTACATCGATAAAAGTATGCGAGACCACGGATTATTTCAGGCGATATGTCGAGTGAATCGTCTGGATGGTGATGATAAAGAATATGGATATATCATAGACTATAAAGACCTTTTTAGAAGCCTTGAAAGTTCAATTGATGATTACACATCTGAAGCATTTGATGATTATGAAAAGGAAGATGTAGAAGGCTTGTTGACTGACAGGTTGACACTTGGCAAGAAAAGGTTGGATGAGGCACTTGAAAAGATCAAAGCACTGTGTGATCCTGTATCTCCGCCAAAAGACACTCCTGATTATATCCATTACTTCTGCGGCAATACGGGAAATAAGGATGACTTAAAAGAAACTGAACAACTCCGTATAGCATTGTATAAGCATGCAGTATCACTGATTCGAGCTTATGCTGACATTGCAAATGAAATGAAAAAAGCAGGTTATACTTTAGAAGAAATGAAGCAGATCAAACGGGATGTGAAATATTACGAAAGTGTAAGGGGCGAAATCAAAATTGCAAGTCGTGATGCTATTGACCTCAAGGCTTATGAGTCTGGAATGCGCCATTTGATAGATACCTACATCGGAGCTGAAGAAAGTGAAACGATCTCTGCTTTTGATGACATGACGTTGATACAGTTGATCGTGGAGCGAGGGGAGGGTGCGATTGACGCATTACCAAAAAGCATACGTCAAAGCAAGGAAGCCGTAGCAGAAACCATTGAAAACAATATTCGTAGGCTGATAATCGATGAAACACCTACAAATCCCAAGTATTACGAAAAAATGTCCACACTTCTGGATGAATTGATAAAAGAAAGAAAAGAAGAAGCCAGAAGTTACAAAGAATACTTAGCTAAAATTGTTGAATTAACTAAAAGGGTAAATAATCCTGCCAATTCAACCACCTATCCTAAAAGCCTAAATTCAAATGCCAAAAGAGCCCTGTATGACAATTTAGGTCATGATGAAGAAATTGCGGTTGCTTTAGATACTGAAATTCGTCACACAAAAAGAGATGCGTGGCGGGGTAATATCATTAAAGAGCGTGAAGTTAAATACGCCATAAGAAAATATGTTGATGATGATGAAGAAGTAGAACGAGTTTTTGAATTGGTGGAAAAACAAAGTGAATATTAGCATGGATCAAATAATAATAGGCAACATATCAATCGATGTTGTAAAAAAAGATATAAAAAACCTACATCTCGGAGTATATCCACCCAACGGCAGGGTGCGTATTGCTTCACCTTTAAAGGTTGATGATGAGGCGGTTCGCTTATTTGCCATCTCAAAAATGGCATGGATAAAAAAACAGCAATTAAAATTTGAAACACAACAACGCCAATCAGAGCGTCAATTTGTGTCAGGCGAGAGCCATTACTACAAAGGCAGGCGATATTTGTTGAATGTGATATATCACAACGCTGCTCCGAAAATAGTAATCCGAAATAAAACATACATTGACCTTTACGTGAGGAATGGAAGCACCATCGAGCAGCGGGAAAAAGTGATGACAGAATGGTATCGCAGGCAACTTAAAGAACAAATGCCAACACTGATCGACAAATGGCAAAAGATAGTCGGGGTGCAACTGAACAATTGGGGCATCAAAAAGATGAAAACAAAATGGGGGACTTGCACCATTGCGAGTAGTCATATCTGGTTGAATCTTGAATTGGCAAAAAAATCGGAACATTGTCTTGAATATATCATTGCACATGAAATGGTTCATCTATTAGAGCGGAAACACAATGACCGTTTCATAAAATACATGGATAAATTCATTCCCCAATGGCGTACTTATAAAGACGAGCTGAATAGTTCAATGTTGAGTCATGAAAATTGGAGTTACTAATTCTAAGCGCAGATTAAGTCATTGTTCAATGACCCTGTGGAAAAAGATGGAACAAGATTTTATGGATAAAAACCACTAACTCAATCATAAACAGGAGAATCAAATGAATAAAAACACCCGACTCATACTCGCACTTGATGTCACAGACAAAGAAAGTGCACTAACAATAGCGCAGGACGCACACGAATACGTGGATGCAATAAAAGTCGGCTATCCGCTTGTTCTTGCAACAGGACTCGGTATTGTCAAAGACCTCGCGCAACACGCACCCGTAATTGCGGACTTCAAAGTCGCCGACATCCCGAACACCGACCGCTTGATATGCGAACAGGCATTCAAAGCCGGCGCAGATGCCGTTATCGTGCACGGTTTCACCGGGCAGGACAGCCTTGATGCGTGCGTGGAGACCGCGCGTGCGAGCGGAAAAGATATTTACGTGGTCACAGAGATGAGCCACCCGGGCGGT
>JAUVET010000004.1 GCA_030594665.1 Methanosarcinaceae archaeon | reverse complement strand
GGTACTTACGATGTATCACTTGAAATGGAAGTTGTCAGGATGCGACAGACAAATCACCATCGCGGCAGCAGACCTTATACGATCACAGAAAATGGAATTGAAGTGAGTGTCGAAGCTGAGATGTTTTGAACAATTGTTCTTGTCATGGTCTCGCGTCACCTTTCAGGTACTTCCGGATATGGTGCTGTAACTTCACAAGGCTAATCCATGTGGAATGAAAGTGATGAATATATCGAAGAACATTGTCCACATGAGATACATTTTCATGCCCTTAGAATATTTGTACTTGTTTAAATGGTTTCAATGCCGACTCGATCTGCCGCAGGCGGATTGACCCGGCATCAAAACTACCTAAACAAGTCACGGAAAAGATATGGAGGACATAACATGAGTGATGAAATCAAAATTGGGATTATCATATGCGACCGCTACCGCGGGTGTGCCGGAGGCAAATGTTTAAGAGCACTCAACAACAGGGAGGGTGCATTCAGCATTTATAATGATAAAGAGGTGAAGTTGGTTGGATATACAGCATGCGGTGGTTGTCCCGGTGGAAATATTGAATATGCTCCTGAAGAAATGAAGAAAAACGGAGTAGATGTGATACACCTCGCCACAGGACTTATTGTCGGATATCCTCCATGCACCCGTGTTACCCAATTTCGTGACGTTATCAAAACAAAGTATGGGCTTGACGTTGTGATCGGTACGCATCCAATCCCCCAGAACTACTATAAGATACACACAGAACTCGGAACATGGAAATCTCCTAAATGGAAGGAGATAATTCAACCAACACTTGCGGATGAAGAGACTCGTTTGTTATATGACTGATATCAGAGTGATTGAATTAGGGGGCTATGCCGTTAGTGAAACTGTGATATGGGGTATACGCGCATGGGTTAATATGTTAGTTCCGATATATTAGTCTTAATATATTTTCAATCGGCTTATAAATTTATTAGAATGAAGCAGAAGACTCCCTCCTCGCCGTATAACAGCAGGGAGTAGTAGTTCACTAACATTAGCTCAACCGCACCGCATCCTCTATTGTCTTTTGCCATGCACCAGCGTCATCGACCTCTATCTCTCGCCTGCTAACGTCGCCCCTTGATTCCGAAACAATGAGTTTTGGTTTTTTGAACAAGCCGCCGTTTGCAACTTGCGATCCGATGATATTCTTTACTTTTAATTCTACTCTTGATCCATCACGTAAGTTTATGATCGCAAACCGCTTGTTTGTCAGAACTAAAAATTGCATATCTGTTCGTGTAGACTTTAAAAGATGCTCGCCCTTTAAGTAATCTGCTCGCAGGTGTTCAAGCAATTCAAGCACTTTTTCACGGTTATTTGGCTGAATACTGATAATTTCAATCTCTTTTGAACCGGTTAATAAAAAAATGCGTTTTGGTTCTGCGTGCAAACCAATGACCTCACTTGCACCGATGCGACGTGATATTTCAGACTTATTTGAAAAAATACCTCCGATTCCTTTTTTGAAAAAGATGTTCTTATTCGTAACAACCATCGCAAGCCTTTCTTTTCCGATTACAACAGATTCACTTGCAACAACCTCCTCCCCGTTCTTGAGAATCGCTCCATCAATCGCGAAATTCTTCTTATCCGGCAATTCTGAGGCACTTACCACGGGCGAGATTTGTGCCTGTCCATCGGGATGATAGTGGTTCAGCATCTCAACAAGCAAAGCGCCGCCTATGAGTTTTACATTATGATCGGCAGCCTCTTTTTCCGCCTCTTTTGTGAAATTAGAAGTAGTGACAATAATAACCCCATCCACATTATCGCGGTATCGCAGGCTACTGTATTCACGCACCTCTTTCACACCTACAGCATCAGCGTATCGTTTAACCTGTACAAGCCACCTGTGGGACAAACCAAAATGCTCAAGCGAAAGTTCAATGTCAACCCCGCCATCGCGGGAATAACGGGTGACACTTGCCCCGTACCTCATCCGTTTGAACAGATGCGCTACAAGGTTCTCAAAATCGTCAGGAGTTGTATTCAAAAGATGTTCGAGATTCCATTTGGCCATATCAGTCCTCGCCAACCGAGTATGAAAGACCGCATTCCGGGCAAGAATAAGTAATTATTACTGCACCTTTTTTGCTCTTCTCTTTAGTGATATTCATCCACGTGCCGCAAGTTATACATTTTTGGTCGAATATTGTACGATCCTTTGTAGATGGTTCATTTTTACCTGCCATTTTTTCACCTTTCATAATGTTGAAATATATATAATTTATACCTGTCATTTGTACTTAACACTTATTGATTCTACGCGCTTGTACATCTATGGCGTCAATCTAACTTCTGTATCAATAAAATTAGACAGCCATGTGTTAACATTCTCATCCGACACGTCATTAAACTCATCCTCAACAAGTGTAACAAAACCCCGAAGGATCTCAGGTCTTTTCACATCAGACTTAACTAAAGGATGTTATGGAAACTTTCTTATGGGGATTGAGAGTCGGCGTTCACCACCTCCCATTTCACCTATAAAGAAGTATAAACACCCGATTTGATTGCTATGATGCTGCCTCCGGGTGAGTCGGATATTAAGGAATGAATATATGGTACTAAATTGATAATAACTGTAAATTAAGTCAAAGAGTGGTAGACATATTAATGGAAAAGATAAACAACTATTCTATAATCCTAATCATCTAAGAAAAATTCCAGTGCTTATTGAACAAATAAATACGATATTTTTATCGGTAATGGCAGGTCTGGCAATTTGGTCTGCGCATCGACATTTTATCACTCACTTTCCGTAGGTATATTTTGAAAACAATTGTTTAAAATTTACAGATTAACTGCCGAAAGTGAGTTATCAAAACCAGACAAACGAATACAAAAAATGATCTGTTTTTTAGTTTTTGTATTTAGGTGGAACAACAAGAACAAGCTTGTTAGATGTCTGAAGCACTTTCTCTGTTACCGACCCCATAATCTTTTTAAGTCCGGTTTTGCCCCGGGTTCCTATTATGATCTTATCAATATCTCTCTGGTTTGCGACATCTACGATCGTCTCAGGGGCATTTCCATCCTTGATAAGACATTCAATGCGTTTTTCATCACAACCGACATCTATCAAAATATCGCGAACAGATGTGAGTATATTTTCTGCACCCGCATTGCGCCATTTTTTTCTCCCGACTCCCGTATCTGTGACTACATGAAGTAACAAAATATCGGAATTGTATTGTAATGCCATTTTCCCGGCAACTTTTGCAGCGTTTGCTGAATAATCAGACCCATCGATTGGAATTAGAAATATCATTTCAGGCTTGGATTAATGTTAAATATTTTAAAGATATTGGAATCATAATATATGTAAAACATTGGTTGCAATACACATGAAAATAGACTGAGTGATTCACAATGAACAGGTACCAAAAATTCAAAAAAATGGATAACAAGAGTTATTCTGATGTAACTCGTTTTTTAAAACAGACAACACATCTCACGGCACGCGAATGGATGATAGCCCGCCTTTGTGCAGATTTTAAGAATATCTCAAACCAATCAGAGATGACATGGATTGGTGAAAATCTACCGGATCTTGTGCCTTTCATGAATGAAACCTATTCACGACAGGAAGTTTCAAACGCTCGTGCAACATTCAAAAAAAAGGTGCAGCGCAGTGGCACAACATTCTTCTATGCATATTATGCAGGTCTGATCAGTAGAGACGAGATGATTCCAATTATTCATACGATCGTATCTGACATCCAAAAGCTTATGGAAACCGAAAGTGGCGAAATTTCAGATGAACATGCAACAGAGGTTCAGCAGGTAATTGCAGATGTGCTTCGCAGGATGAATCTTTCGATGTATGGTGACGAATGAACTATTCAATTGTTACAGATCTGAATATCTCATGTATTTGTATTTGTCAAAATTGGTTGTATTGCCCACACGATGTTACAGGGAACCGTATTGATTTGAATAGTTGGTCGTCCGCATCTCACTCAAACAAATACACAAAATTAAACTTTCAGCCCGTCAACGAACTCGCAGATCCTGTCTAGTGCCATATGGATATCTTCCCTTGATGCTGCGTATGAGCAACGTAGGAAACCTACCCCTGCCTTCCCGAACACATCACCGGGGACGGTTGCCACTGTTTGCTCTTTTAATAATTCTTCTGCGAACTCGTTTGATGTCAAACCTGTGCTTGTGATCGATGGGAACGCATAAAATGCACCTTTCGGTTCAAAACATTCAAGTCCGAGTTTGTTCAGCCCACCAACAATAAGATGACGTCTCCGGTCATATTCACGCACCATCTTTTGCATCTCGTCCTTGCCATTCCTGAGAGCTTCGATCGCTCCTATCTGGGCGGTCACGGGTGCGCATAGCATGGTGTACTGGTGTATCAGCATCATGGAATCAATTATCTCCGGTGCTGCAAGTGCGTACCCCATCCTGAAACCTGTCATTGCATAAGCTTTTGAAAAACCGTTCAATAAGATCGTGCGATCGCGCATGCCTTCAAGAGACGAAAAACATGTGTGGGTTCCATCATAGGTCAGGCAGTCATACACCTCATCCGAGATCATCATGAGGTCGTGCTCGACAATGACATCCGCAACCGCTTCAAGTGAAGCTTTATCCATCACAGCGCCGGTTGGATTGTTAGGATAATTAATGATAACAGCCTTTGTCTTTTCGGTTATCGCGTCTTCCAGTTCCCGGGCAGTTACCTTGAAATTGTTTGACATTTTTGTGGAAACCGGTACAGGCACCCCTCCTGCAAAGATCACTGAAGGAATATAAGAAACATACGATGGCTGTACAACTATCACCTCATCGCCCGGGTTGGTAATTGCACGAATGGCAATATCCAGCGCCTCGCTCACACCTGTTGTAACCAATGCTTCCGATTCCGGATCATAGTCAACACGGTATTTTTGTGAGTAGAGTTTTGATATCTCTTCCCTCAGTTCCAAAAGTCCGTAATTGGAGGTATATGCAGTTTCCCCATGCTCAATTGAGTGAATACATGATTCCCGAATGTGCCATGGGGTGACGAAATCAGGCTCTCCTACACCAAGTGAAATGACATCGTCCATCTCAGAGACAAGGTCAAAAAAACGCCGGATGCCAGATGGCGGCACGGTTTTTAAATGGTCTGCAACAAAAGCAGAAGGGTCACATCGTACTCTCATGTGAGGGATCTCCATGTATGATATTTACTTAAATCTTTACAATGATTTTGATGGTGGTTTTGATGGGCACAATTCCAAAATCCAGTGATTTCAACAATTATATTAGACGCAGATACACTCACCTCCTATGAGTTGAGTGCCTGCTACGCCTAAGGGCGTGCAAGTACGCTGATTAACGCAGATGCAACCTTAAATCTGCGTGAATCAGCGTTAATCTGCGTCTTAAAAATAACTGGAAAATGCGATAGTGCCGTTTTGATGATGGTTTTGATGGTGGTTTTGATAACTATGGCGATATCTGAAGGCGTTTGATATGTTCCGGCTCATGAAGTATTACTCCATCTTCCTTGTACGTCTTCAAAACAAAATGTGTAGTTGTTCCCTGAACCTGATCAAGTGTTGCGATCTTCTCTGCAACAAAAAATGCAACTTCTTTCATCGAGTTACCGCGAACTGTTAAGGAGATGTCATGTCCGCCTGAAAGAAGCCTGACCGAGCGCACTTCCGGAAATTTGTACAGGCGCTCTGCGATTGCTTTATATCCAAGTTTGCGCTCAAGTGTAACCTTAAGTTCTATAATTGCATGAACATGTTCCTCGCCAGCCAATTCCCAATCAATTATGGTCTTGTACTTGCGGATAATTCCGTTTTTTTCAAGTTGTCCGATGTTCGTTCTTACATCGTCAACAGTCATACCAGTGAGATTTGCGATCTCTTCCGGGGTAGTTCTTGCATCTTCTTCAAGGATCTCCAATATGTGTCGTGTATGTTTGTCCATATTTTCTCACTTTTTGTTGATACGGCTTATGACCCCAAATACTAAAAAGAACAATACTTAGAATTACAATTATAGTTATAGATATAATTATAAATAACTATTATAAGCTAATTGTAAGCTAATTGTAAGCTAATTATAAGCTATAATGTATAAGTTATAATTGTAAGGAAAGAAAAAATGATTGGGTATTTACCCAACCAATACTGCATTAACAACGCCGTCCTGACCCGGGCGACTTGTAACTCTTGCATTTCCAAGTGCGGTCTTGATGATTGCACCTTTTGTAATGATATTTCGCCTGATGTGGTGTTCGTTTGCAGCGTTGTCGATAACGCTCTCAATTGCACTTGAAACTGTTTTACCATCAGCCGGATTGGTCACATTTGCAATATTACTCTGAAGGAGCCGGACTTTCCTGTTTCCGCCTTTTGTTGAGATGATCTTTCTTTTTGTCTCATTGACGTGTGTATCAGCAGATTCCCTGCCAATCTCGAATTTCCTTCGACTGCGTGAAGCCCTTATTTTGCCACCTGTGTATGTTCTTCTTGATCTGCCTTGCCATCTCATTGATATTTCCTCTAAGTTAAAGTTTAAATTGAATTGAATTAAGTTAAATTAAGTTGAATTAAGTTGAATTAAATATGTGAATTTGATTATCGATAAATCTAATGATAAATATTTATTCCTTTTATGGACTTCCCTTTACTAATAGGATTGTATATGAATGTTTCGAGTGATGGACTTTTGGTGCGCCCCTCATTGCTGAACATTTAACTGACCTTATATCTGAATTTGTGTCATCTTATTCATCATATAGATTTGCAGCAATTAATAAGTAATTGTAACTCATAGGTGAATCCATGTTTCGTGTGACATTTCTTGGAACCGGCGGCTCATTGCCAACCCCGAATCGCAATCCATCCGGGATAATGGTTAACAGGGAAGGGGAACTTATGCTGTTCGACTGTGGTGAGGGAACACAGCAACAGATGATGAAGGCAAAGACCGGTATGATGGCATTATCATCAATTTTCATATCACATTTCCATGCCGACCACATACTTGGAATTCCAGGACTTGTCCAGACCATGTCATTTCAAGGCAGAACGGAACCCCTGACGATCTATGGTCCGCATTGGGTAAGAGAATTTACAAAATTATTGGTTGCACTTGGATATTATAAACTCAAGTATGAGATCAAAACCGTACAGTTGGAACCCGGAGATATCATTAAACGTGATGGGTATTCCATACATGTCCTGAAGACCGAGCACAGTGTCCCGAGTATTGGTTATGCAATTGTTGAGGATGAACGCAGGGGCAGGTTCAACCGCAAAAAGGCAATTGAACTTGGTGTGGAACAGGGACCAATGTTCTCGAAACTCCATCGTGGCGAATCGGTTGAAGTTAATGGCAAGATCATCCATTCCAAAGAGGTTGTGTCTGCTTCGAGAAAGGGCAGGACTGTTGTCTATAGCGGAGATACCCGACCATGCGAGGATGTGCTAAACGCCAGTCAGGATGCAGACCTTTTGATCCATGACAGTACACTTATTGATGAGAAATACGACTGGGCGGTGGAATCCATGCATTCGACTGCAGGCGAGGCTGCCGCACTTGCAAAGGAAGCAGGAGTACATCACCTTGTACTGACACACATTAGTTCAAGGTATACAGATGACCCTGCACCCATACTGCAAGACGCAAAAAAGATCTTTGAAAATGTTACCATTGCAGAAGACCTGATGAAGATCGAGGTTCCACTCAGGGATTGATGTGACTGAAAAAAGGTAGACGCGATCTATCAGATCAACGTCCAATCGATCTTTTCATCATTGGTATTATAGAGGCTGATCTCCATTTCTTTATCTTCAAGATCATATGTTATTGGTTTTGCGCCAATGTAGAGCGTATCACCCACATTAATTTCATTCTCGTTGTCTGTGACCCTTCCGAAATATACACGACCATTAGATCTGATCTCTTCTACGGTAACGCCTTTCCAATCCAAATTGTCAATAACATTGACCACTACACATTCAAATCGATCGGATTCACTTATTTCGCTCATTTAATTACACCTTTTTTTGCATTATAATTTATTGAAATATATTAGAATTATAGGTAATTATGTAATTATGTAATTATGTAATTATGTAATTAGATATACATTCGGTTTACAACATCTAAACTGTTGTTTTTCTGTATCTTTGAAGCAACATCCTCGAAATGTTGCCCTATTATTTTATCCTTGTCATCAATGATTGCCTGGTGAAGTGCCGTTTTTAGCACTTTTTCAACAATATCCCTGCCCGATAAACCTGCTGTAAATTTTACAAGTTTTGACAGATCAATGTCCTCCACGGGTATCGGAATTGTCTCAATGTTCGATTCGAGTATCCTGCGGCGCTCACCTTCGTCAGGTAGTACAAATTCGATCTCTTCTTCAAACCTGCTGCGAACGGCAGGATCAAGGGTCTCGGGTCTGTTCGTTGCACCAATCGTGCACACGCCCAGACGCTCGGAAATGCCGTCCATTTCAGTAAGAAGGGCATTGACGATCTCTGCAACATCGCCTCGCAGTTCCTGATATCTTCTATCAAGGGCGATGGCATCCAATTCATCGATGAATATGATACAAGGTGCCATGTCCTCTGCATGGTCAAATAGTTGATGTATTTGCCGTGCGCCATCTCCTACATATTCCCCGATCAACTGGGTTGCTTTTACAGGAATTATCGGTACATCAGTTTTATTTGCAAGAGCCTTTGCAAGCATGGTCTTGCCCGTACCCGATGGTCCAAAGAACAGTACGTTTTTTGGAGCCCATTTCCCAAATTTCTCAGGTTTCTCCAAAAACCGTTCGATCAGGCGGCATTTGCGGCGGGCAGCATCCTGGCCGACCACATCGTCAATGCATACATCACTTGCAAATTCAAGATCAGATGCAACATTGTCCATTTCTTGAACAATTATCGAGGTCTGAAGACCGATTGTCGATTCAGGTGGCTCAACATCAATGACCTTGTATGCGAAATCCGGATACATCCGATGGTCAAACAGATACTCATCTTTGCGTGCTATATAGCCGTTCCACTGCTGACGTGCGTAATGCTCAAACACATCCTTGTTTTCGACCAGGGGTTCGTCATCCAGAATGCCACTGAGTGGATACCCGATAGGTTCGATGATAAGCAGTTCTGCCGTGGATCCAACAAAATCCGTGTTTTGTTCCCGGCTCTTTTTTTGGTTTACTCGTTGGACTGATTTTACTATGTTATCAACTCGAATTTAATTGTATTTTGTTATTTGTTAATAAAATAAAGGGATTGTTAAACATTGCCCTTGACTGATGCAAAATATGAATGAATCGAGAATAGAGTTTAATAGGATATCTCTAAAATCTAATTTCCTTTTTTTAAATTTTCAGCAAATATGAGGCTTCGATCTTCTGTACTTACCTGATTTAAGCTTGCCTTTAAGTGAGTTGACATGTTAGTGAGGACTGATGTGAAAATTAGAAGTACTGAAATTGGTTGCACTGCTCACACGATGTTAAAGAGAAACTTAAATATTAACACATCTTTATTCAGATTACATTTGAAACTCATTAAAAAGTTATTTGGAAAAAAGGATGTCGCACCGACTTCAATTTTATTGAATTTAGGCGAACTCCCTGAATGGATCGAAGTTAGGTCGGAAAAGACATTTAACAGGTTGCATCATCATATTCGGCAGAAATATGAGGAGATTGGGTTTGCTATTGGTGACCTTGGTGTGAGTAAGGAACATCTGAATGATGCCAACACTATTGACGATGCATATAAGCAAATAGCCAAGGCCGGTATTTCGAACAAAGACAATGTTGTAAAGAACATTGGTATAATAATTGACAGAACAATTATTCCACAGGATGCTAACGTTACAATCTCTGCTGCAAATGAATTTTATACAAGTACCAAGTCCGGTTTAAAAACGCTCATTGAAAATACCATGCGCAGTCAGCAATATGCAAAAGCGCTTTTCCCAGAAGAGTACAGGGGCGTCATGGATGATCTCAGTCATCTGAACACTTTGCTTGACGAACTAATGGCTCCCATCAATGAGGTACAGGATAAGCTGGATGCATATGACAGGTTGAATGAAAGTGTTGGAACTATCAGTCAATACCAGCAACAGATAGTGGAAAACGAGAACCTGATCCCTGATCTTGAGAAGAAATACGATTCATTGGAAAATGAACTGCGCGATCTTGAGTCTAAATTGGAAGATGTTGTGAAAAGTGAGGAGTTTGCAAAGGCGCATGAGTTGGAAAAACAGGTCAAGACACTTGAAAGCAGTTCGTCGGATATAGATTCCAATATGAAGTCAATGTTCGCACCATTATCCAAAGCTCTTTCACGAATGGAAAAACAGGATGCAAGCGGCAGGCACAAAATGTCACCAAAGAGTAAGGAGATCCTATTGTCAATAAGGGATAACCCCGTATCGATCCTCGGAACTGATATCACCGGTTTTCTTGATGAGATCAGGGGGCGTATCGAAGATGGTACTCTTGGCCTCAAACAACAAAAAATAAATAATACAATTAAACAGCTTGACAAATTGAGGGATTCTGGTATCCTGTCATCACTTAGCGTAAAAAGAGAATCATGTTTATCAGGGTTAGAAGATGTAAAAGGTGAGTTGAACCGGCTTACAGTGTATGAACAAAAGACCAGGTCCGAAAAAAATATATCAAATTGCCGTAGCAAGATCGATTCTATCAAAAATGATCTGGAATCTGACCGAACAGGTCAAGCAGCTTTAAGAGATAAAATAGAAGGATCAATGGCGAAGTTGAATTCGGATTTGAAGTTTGTTTTCGGAACAGGTGTTGAAGTAACCAATTAGTGAGATATTGAAAGACAGTTCCACATCACCGGATACCATAGAATGAAGGCATGTTCGCGAAACTCTTGTTCTCATTTGTAGTAATTCCATCCGTAGAATTGTGAGACTTTTTTAGTTAGTTTTGATTCCGACTCAATCCGCCGCAGGCGGAGCATTCCAAACATTTAGAAAAAGTGATAAATCGATCGGATTAATATGAATTGGATACATGTGTCATCGGTTAAGAGTAATATTGTAATGGAACACGGATTGCACGGATGCGCGCGGATATAATATTAATCCGTGAAAATCCATCTGATCCGTGCCATCTGTGTTCGATTTATATTAAATTGGGGAATCGTATGAAATCATTGGTCTTTTAGAAAATAATACATGCCGACTCTGTCAAACTCCTTAACCGATGACCAATAGAATTGGATAACATATACAAAATATACTACGAAAAAACGTCCATACCGTTCACGTCAGTAATGTGGGAATGTGCCGCGCTGCGCGCGTGTGGTAGCACCGTTTTTGTCCAAAACTCTAAACCACCTGCACCACACTACAACACAACTGTCAACGGTACACTTGCTAAACAAACACAAAAAATGAAATGGATCCCTAATTTAATTTTGCGGGACAAGATTCTCAAGCACTTCAGCCATAACCCTATGTCGGATCAAATGCTCATGTATATGCTCATGTGCCCTGCGTATTGTATAACCATCCTCGATCCATTCAATAGGGAGCGGATAGTCCACTTTTGTTAATGTTAGGCCGTATGCCGATGCGGGCTCGATACCCTCTTCATACGATTCGGGGTCGAGCATCTGTTCCAGCCACTCGATATCACGTACATCGCTTCCTACCATCATGAGCGCGGTGACGATCTTGCGCACCATGTTCCACAAAAAACTGTTCGCCTGAACGTCTATTTTTGTCAGTGCTCCGCTGACCCTGACATCGATACGCTCAACATTGCGGACTGTACCCTTATCACCATCATTCGTACAGAAGTTTGCAAAATCATGTGTACCGATCAGGAGTTTTGATGCAGACCTGATCTTTGATATGTCGTATAGCTCCCCGCTCATGATATACCTGTAACTGCGGCTTACAGCATTGTATCTGGGATTGAAATCATCAGGCACGTGTGCATGTGCCCACGCCCATATCGAGTTCGGGAGTTTTGAATTTATCACTCGCGGAATTGCAAGTTCAGGCTTGTCGGTGTTGAATGCCACAACCTGTCCCAGTGCATGAACTCCGGCATCTGTTCGTCCTGCGCTTGTGAAGTTTGCCTGTTTCGGATTATCTATGATACCAAGTTCCTTCAGGGCTTCAAACATCTTGCCTTCAATAGTCGTGACATTTGGCTGGATCTGGGAACCATGGTAATTGGTTCCGATATATGCAAGTTTTAATGCAACTCTCATGTGACTCACTCTATGATCATAATGATTTTTTTCTATAATATAGTTCCCGTACCAATAAGAACAATATTACAAACATGCATCCGAAAAAGAACCATAGTCCTATGTGAGGTGCCAGACCCTGATCGATCGCCCCAATGGCAACAGGTTCTAAACCCTTTGCAGCTACATCCATAGGAGCAGCCATATCCATAGGAGCAGCCACCTGCAATGACTCAGGTACAACCTCCGAAGCCGCATATTCTGTAACCTCTTCAATACCACTGAGCGTATTGTTGATCATTGTATCTGCAACAGGTGCGCTTTCGTAGAGCGTTTCATTGATTTGCATTAATGCAGCATCCTGTTCATCCCCTGCAATTGCTATGGATTCAACCATCCTGCCTGAATCTGTCATATCCGGCATTGCCTGCAAACCCCTGCTGCGACCTGTAATATTTGCCAGGTATTCGATGCCAAACGATGCAAATATTGCCGCGCCGATCATTCCCAGATACTTTTGCAGCATGCTGATTATCGATGACTTGTCCGTTTTTCCCCCGCCTGGCACGACAACGATCAATTTTTGCACTGGCTCATATATCTTGATCTCTCTCCCTTTTTTGCTCCATTTGGTTTTGTTGACCTTTATGAGATCGGATTCAATAAGGGAATCCAGATTATATTTTATTGTGGTTAGTGCCAGATCAAGTTCTTCAGAAATAGCGGTTGCCGACATTGGCTGTTGCGCCAGAAGTTCAAGAACCTTAAGCGCAGTGTCGTTTGAGAGTGTCTGCGTTATCTTCTTCGAGTTTTCATTAAGCGGCAGGATCAGCACTTTTTCGGTATTGTTGTTTTCATTGTTGTCATCGTTGTTTTTCATACAACGAAATATGAGGCGTTTGATTAATAATATTTGCGTAAACTTCGAATTGGATTGAAGTTATTTGAAAGTCAAGTGGGATTGGGATTCAAAGTGCCAGAAACAGCCATGCCGGAATGAAAAATATATTATCCTGCATCTTGAACATGTCTTTTGTCACAACAATTCCATATTTTGACTTAAATTGTTTCATAAATTTCATGATACCTTTGAGTTCACCCGATCGTACATCATTCTTGAACTTGACCTCTATCGGAATATCATCATAAACAAAATCCACTTCGTACTTATCTTTCCAGTAAAACAATTTTGCATCAATGCCTGATCGATGGCGCATCAAATGTGCGGCAACAGCACCTTCTATATCTTTTCCAAGTGCGTCATCGCCAGGTATTGACTCTGTTAAAAGAGCATTTCTAAGACCTGTATCCACAATGTAATATTTTGTTTTTTTTGTGATCCTCTTTGTGGCATTTTTCGAGTAATGGGTTGCGCTAAATATCAAATGTGCACTTTTTAAGTACTGCAGATAATTATGAACAGTCTCCTTCTTTATGCACAATATTTTTGATAAAGTGTAATTGTTTAATGGCAATGTCTGTTTTTCCGCTATCAGGTACATCAGGTTTTCAAGAGCCTTCGGTTCCCGCACTGAATAAACGCTCAATACGTCTTTAAAGAGCGTGAGACTTATGAAATTCTGCCTCAAATAGTTCTGCCATTCTTCACTCAAATATTTTTGTTGTGTGTACTCCGGAAAGCCGCCCCATAAAATATATTCCCGAAGCATTCGTTTTAAGGTCTCTTTGACCTTCAATATCTCATATTCCATTTCAAAAAGGTCATCAACTGCTTCTAAAAAATCGCCGGACGGGGTTATGTTCTTAAAATTCACTGACTTATTACATTTGATCTTCATAAATTCACGATATGACATTGGATGAACCGGAACAAACCATATCCTGCCAACAAGCGATTCCGTTGTGGTATACAAAAGTGTGCTTGATGAACCTGATATGAATATCTTGTAATTCTTCTTGAAATCGTAATAATTCTTCAGTGTCAATGACCAGTCGGATACCTGATGTACCTCATCAAAAAAACAATATATTTTCCCTTCAGGATCCATTAGTTCCAGATAATTTTCAATGGCATCTTCAATACTGCTACGAGTGTAATCAAAAGAAACATAGAGGATATTTTCAGCACTGACACCGTTTTTTAAAAGTTCATCAATTATCTGATACAAAAGAGTTGATTTACCTACCCTGCGCGGACCAACTGCGGCACTGATCCTGTCTTTGTCCAGCTCTTGCTTTAAAAGATGAAACGCATCGCGTTTTATTATGGGCACATATTCAGGAATTTTACCGGTTGACCACCAGGGATTTGAATGGATCAATGTTTCTTTTAACATATGCCATTATAATGGCATAAAAGTATATCAATATTGCTGTTATAATGGCAGTATTGATAGACAATATTGCACCTATAATGGCATTTGATCCCAAACACCATTATAACTTTAACCGGAATGAATTGTCAGATCGCAAATCCACTTTAGTTAAAAACTAAACAATATTGTTCATCTCTGAAAATTATGATCAGAAATGGTCAGGGGAGATGGCAGATTTGCTTCTTATTATCAAAGGATGTGTGGACGAAACACGAGAAACGTCTGATTCCTTAACGGCCGAGCAGATTAAAGATTTTGAAACGATGTATGACTACATCACCAAAATGGGACAGGAAGAAAATCCACCGCCTTTAATCTCCAACACAGAACCAAAGAAGCGTGGTAGAAAGAAACAGACCAAACCGAAAAATCTCCCGGACTGCTTCATAAAGGCGATATTCTCAGGTTTATGTATTATTTTGAGGTCCCATTTGATAATAATCAAGCAGAGAAGGATGTCAGAATGATGAAAGTACAGCAGAAAACGGACCGGTCTAGCGGGTTAAGAAAGGACGGGAGAACTTGGTACGTCTAATATGAGGCCATCAGCATGTTCTTAGAATTTTTCGCCCTCTTCATATTTACCTGACAAAGGCAGCCTGAGGCAGAATAGTAAAAGCGGAAATCAATTTTGCCTGGTGGTTATTTAAACTGAAACGTTTGATGTTAAGATTGGAAAAGAAAGTGAGCTGAGTGGATATACGAAGAATAAAGCTATTTTCCGGATTTACCCATCCATTGCTTTATTAAATAGATCATTGATGCAGCGAGCAGTATCATTACTGCCACTATTAAGGGGTTTATGATTGTTTTTGATGATGTTGTCTCTGTTCTACCCAGGTTCCAGTCGTAAAGGAAGACTTCGGTGTAGTATGCTGCTAACTCGGGATTTTCGATTATGATTCCGACCTCCCTGTTGTAGGTCGGGCTATGTTTGTTCCAGTTTATCGAGGAGATCAGTACCTTCTGGCCGTCAACGATCACACCTTTATTGTGGATCTTTGTAATTCCATCCCGTTCCACAAGCCGTGCTTCAAGGTCCAGGTTCTCCTGCGAGGCGATATCGTTCAGGTAGTTGCAAAGTTCATCATTGTCATTCTCCTCGTTTGTGTTGTACCACATTGAATCAAGGAGGACTTTCACTTCCACACCCTGCGTTGCAGCATTGATTGCAGATTGAAGGTAAGGGTTCTCATCGGTTCTCCAGTTCCTCCTTATATATGCCTGCTCGATATAGAGCGTCTTTTCAGCAGAGTTTATCGTCTCGATGATCGTTTCATAATGGAGGCTGTTATCAGGTCCGATAATCATGCTCGTTGTGAATTCAGCATTTATGTTCTTTGATTCAAATACCTTATGTCCGTAGCGGTTATCTGGCTCGTCCGAATCGGATTTTGATCCCTGTGGCAGGTCACTGGGACTAATCTTTATTCCGTGTGCCCAGTCATGCTCAAATATGGAAAACATATCATGGAATATTTCCCGGTCTTTTATGACAACACCCCAGCCGCGATTTCCAATGGAGCCATCGGGCGGATACCCGCCACTGTTCCAGTTCTCAGAACCGATAATTATGGTATCGCTGTCAATCAATGCGTACTTTGCATGGTTCAGCCGGTAAAGCGAATCATTACTGAACCGAACCTCTCCACCTTTTTCTATGATATGTTTGAGTATTTTGACTTCAGTATCGCTGATACCGCCAACAGGGCTGCCCTCTATGAGAATATACACCGTTCCACCTCGACTGAGCAGATCTACCACTTCCCGCTCAATATCCTGGCTTTCGAAGAGATAGACATTCACTCTGAGAATGGATGCACTCCGAATCTCCTTTTGAAGAATCTCAAGACTGCAATCTGGTGATACAAAGACTGTGACCTCACCTGAAAATGATTTCGAAGATGGCATAAACTCTGACTGCCCCCGGTAATACTCTTTAAGAGGCAGCCACTCATATGCAGTATCCGTGTCTTTATCAAGATAGAAGCGCCTGAATATGCGCTCTTCGGAAGCGCTGCCAAGCATAAATCCCTGCCATCCTTCTCCTTTATATTCTGAGTGTCCGTAAATGACACAATCCACCATGTGTAACGCATTATCGAGAAGTATCACCTCGTCTCCACTGTTACTGAGCTGGATCCCGTCTGCTGGAAGTTCGATTCGGTAGTTTGATTCCGGATCAAGGATTGTTCCACCAGGTATTTCTAATTCTCCCTCAAGATCTGTAAGAATAAAACCTGATATATCAATTTCCTGACCTGTCGGGTTGTAGATAACTACATACTCGCCCTGATCCATAAGGGCTTCCGGATTTGGAAGAAACTCAAATATTACCGGATGTGTGATACTGGATGCTGACGATGGATTTATGGCAGATACTGCGAGAAGAAGAGCGCATAGAAGTATAACCAAATTAATTCTAATAATGCGCCCCTTCCTTAACTATCAGGTGTTGACTATTTTTATTTGCATGCAGACACATCGTCTTAGAACTCCCTTACTAATTTATTAGCTTTCCCATAGCAATCTCTAATCTGCCCAGTTAAGGCACAGGACAACGTGGTGAATTAGACTTTCTGACGTTTCAGGCCAACTGCCAGGATAAGAAAGCTATGAAGAGTGTAATGCGAACCATCGTAAGAATCGTGATTGCGAATAAGCGAAATCGGACTGACACGCTTAAATCAAAATCCATACCTTCCCCCCGAAGCCTCCTTCGGCAGCTTCACCCGTACCGTAAACTGGTACAACACTTTCCCGCCTTGCACCCGCAAATACTTTGAACTCTCCTTCTTGCTGCCTCCCAGCACCTTCATTATCCTGGCAGCCGCATGCCTGGCACTCGCCACATTGGTGATATAGACATCAATCCCCCGCTTAACATCAAGATATTCGTAATCCACGCCGCTGCAATATTTCCCGACAATATTATGTACCGACCTGGTCTCATCTTCAGTCATCTGCCGATCGGCCCGTACCTGGAGGATGGCATCATGTCCCATGTATTATTCACCCGGCTTAAATGCCTG
>JAUVET010000150.1 GCA_030594665.1 Methanosarcinaceae archaeon | reverse complement strand
CTTCCGCCTGCTGCATCTATTGCACCGGCAACAGCCCCTATTCTGGCTTTATCTATCAATGCCACCATACAGCCACCGCCGCCGGCACCTGTGATCTTTGCACCAAATGCTCCACTGTTGCGTGCCGCATAGACAAGTGATGACAGTTCAATACTGCCAACACCAACCGAATCAAGCAATCCGTGGTTGATGTTCATCAAGTTTCCTACTGATGCGTAATCACTGTTGTTCACAAGTTCTTCACCAATTTCTGACATACTGCCTATTGCCGAGAGAACCGGACCTATGACCTGTGGATAACTGTCCCGTAGTTTTGCGACATTTGCAACAAGTTCTTTTGTGGAAGAGAACACGTTCGTGTTGCCGATCACGATTCCGCACTCGATGTTTTTCAGATTCTTTCGCTGTGGTATCATAACCACACCGCCCATTGTGCTGACATAAGTATCAGTAGGACTCGCAGCCCCTTGTACCTGAATCTCGACTTCATGCCCGAGTTTTGCAATCTCTTCAAGTGTCAACTTACACTTAAAAAGAGTATTCAGTGCCGCAATGGTTGCAACCGTAACAGCAGCCGATGAGCCTACACCGGAACCTACGGGAATATCGGAATCGATCTTGATACTGACACCTTTTATCGATGCAAACACCCTCATGCGTTCGATCACTACCGAAACATACGGATGTATTTCAAGATCAATTCCGGTCTTACCAAGAACCGACTCGATCCGTACAGATCCGTCAAGTTCAGCCTGCACATGGGTTCTAAGGTCAACTGCACAGCATATGGCATTTTCACCATAGACCACTGCATGTTCACCAAACAGGTATATCTTCCCGGGTGCAGAACAGGTTACCATTGATCATTACTCCTTTTGTGAATTGCTTGTTGAATATGCCATAAATTGCATGATCAAAGCATCATTCCACAATTATTGCTGCATATCCGACAACAGCAGACATATCTCCGGTCACATCACCACTTGTTGCATACTTCAGAAGAGATCGCTTCTTAGCACCAAGAGCACCTGCCGCAGTAAGCATTGCTGCGATCGGACCGTAGCCACATGCGGAAATATTCTTCTCAGCACGCCGCCTGTAGAATTCCGGAACGTCCATATCGAGTATCGCTTCTATGAGATGCTGGTCTACATCATGTGCAATATCGGCAGGCTGATAGTGAGTAAAATCGCTTGATGCGATAATCACTACTTTTTTGCTGCTTTCCGATACTGCCCGGGCAATCTCATTGCCAACTTCCACTGCGGTTTCTTCATCCTGTAATCCCATACATATTGGCAATATCTTGAAATCGTTCCCGAAACGATACTGCAAAAACGGCAACTGGACTTCAATGGAATGCTCATAATTGTGAGCAAGTTCATCAAGATCCACAATACTGCCTGCAAGTGATCTTGCAAGTTCAACATCCACCTCAACTTCCCCAAGCGGCGTTGACCACGTATCCTGTGATACTGATACCAATGAACCCAAACCTGTGTGGTTCGGTCCCAGTATTATGTAAGTGTCTGCCTTTGGAAGTACTGCGTATGCTTGTGCTGCTACCGAACCCGAATAAGTATATCCGGCATGCGGTACAATAGCACCGATCACATTGCGCTGTGATATGTTAATTCCACTAAAGCACCTGCTAACCTCTTTTTTAAGGGCTTTCGGACTTAGCGGATAGAATTGTCCGGCAACTGTTGGTTGTCTCATACTACTGATCACTCCATTATAGATGTAGGAGTCCTGCAATATATGTGATGTGCTACCTACAATCACTTGTAGATAGTATTCTATGAGTGTGGTTAGAGTTATAGTTAATATTACTACAATTATAATTATAGTTGTAGTTAAATTACTACAATGATAGAATAATAAGTATAATTGTAGTTATAATTATAATTTAACTATACAATAACACGATCTTAGAATCCAGGCTCAAAGTCTGCGACTTCATAGTTGAACGGAATATCGTTCGACTTTGCAACACCTCTTGCAAGTAACCAATATACGAGAGACAGTGCCTTTCTACCTTTGTTGTTTGTAGGAATGACCAAATCAACTTTCGATGTCATATTATTGGTATCACAAAGTCCTACCACAGGAACACCTATGTTGACAGACTCTTTAATGACCTGTGCATCACCTGTTGGGTCAGTAACGACAATTACATCCGGTTCATAGAATCCTTCAAGGCTTGGATTTGTAAGTGTGCCCGGAATGAATCTTCCAACTAGGGCTCTTGCACCGATCGATTTTGCGAACATCTTTGCAGGATACTGGCCATACTGTCGTGCAGACACTACAAGGATCTTTGCCGGATCGTATTTGGAAAGGAAATCTGCAGCAAGCCTGATACGCTCATCTGTTGACTGGATGTCAAGAACATATAAGCCATCTGTTCGAACACGATATACAAATCTCATCATATTCTGTGTTTTCTGCTGCGTACCGATATGGATTCCTGCAGCCAGGTATTCATCGATCGGGACAAGTGATGTGGATTCTTTTACTTCAGCATTGATATCTACATTTTCCACACTCTCTTCTACATTTCCCACACTTTCTTCTACATTTCCCACACTCTCTTCTACATTTCCCACACTTTCTTCTACATTTCCCACACTTTCTTCTACAGTTTCCATACTTTCTTCTACATTTCCCACACTTTCTTCTACAGTTTCCACACTTTCTTCTACATTTTCTTCTACATCTTCATCTGTAATAACCATAAATTCACCTCAATTATATCTAGTTCCTTTTGACCGTGATGGGGATTACACCCTGGTCCAGTTCTTCCATTGCAAGGTACAACGAATCGGTGGATTCATCATCGATCAAAACGGGTGCACCCATCGAGATCTGAAGTGATCTTGCACCGACAATTCTTGCACGCTCATATCTGGTAAAAACTTGTTTGCTCAATTAATCACCTTGAATTTGAATTTAACTTAAAATTTAAATTATAATATCCGTTAACATAAACTGTATATAAAAACGAATAAGGCTCATCAATATGATCCGAACGGATCAATCATGCCCATATATTGCAATTGTTATTTTAAATACAATATTCAAATGTTTTATTCGGAATCCCTCCGAAATGTGGTCGTCAATCTATTCAAATGTGTTTTAAACATGAAGCAAATCCCGGTATTCCTGCAAAAAGCAGGAATGGGACCGCTGAGATTTGAACTCAGGTACCGGCGTGGTTCGCATTGGATGACATTATCACCAATGTCCCGAACGCCGAAGGATGGACCAGGCTACCCTACGGTCCCTCTACTGGTATGGTGCTACTACATCAACCAATTCTACATGAGCCAGGAAAATTCTCCTGCAACAATATCTTGAAAGACCCAGGTCATCAAGTACTCTTGCCGATTCTTCTCCTTCACTGGTACGTTTCTTGTACTCTTCCCAACTACTGGAAATTACCTTGCCACAGCTGAAACACCGAACTGGAATCATATTTTAATATCCTACCTATAAGATTTCTGGAATCTTGCACGTGCACCAGGTCCGCCAAATTTCTTTGTTTCCTTTTGTCTGGAATCATTGACAATTAAATTGCGGTCGTATGCTGCAAATGTATCACGAATATTGGTATCATTGGTCCATTCGACAATTCCTCTTGCAATTGCAGTCCTTACTGCATTTGCCTGACCTATGATCCCGCCTCCGCTGACCTTTACATTAATATCTATACCTGATACAACATTTTCGCCTGCCAGCATAAGCGGCTCAAGTATCTTGAGTTTCGCAAATTCCGGGTCGTAGATCTCGATCGGTTTTTTGTTTATCCGTGTCTTGCCTGTGCCTTTTGTAATTGTTGCACGGGCAATTGCGGTCTTATTTTTACCTGATGAATTGATAATTTTGGTAACCATGAATAATCCTCCTTAGAATTTTGCACCTAAGTATGTGCTTATATCCCCGAGCCTGACATACTTGTTTGAACTTAATCGGTTCATGTTTGCATTTTCAATTGTGATGAGTTCTGCATCCCTTAGTTCTGATGGAATACCTACATGGATCTTTAGTCGTGCCATTGCTTCCTTCCCCCTTAATCGTTTGTATGGAAGCATACCCCTTACAGTTCTCTTAAGGATCCTGTCAGGTCTTTTTGGGAAGTAAGGACCAAATTCACGTGTACCCATTTCCCTTATTTCTTTGTATTCTTCAAATGTAGTGATCTTTGAACCGGAAATAACTGCTTTTTCTGCATTTACGATCCCGATCTCTTCTCCTGCCAACAAACGTTTTGCAACCGTGCTTGCAAGCCGTCCCATAATGAGTCCATCTGCATCAATAACCGTCATTTTTAACACCTATTGTAAGATCCTTATTCCGGACCCACCCGGAATTTCATCGACTATCTGTTCGATCGTCAGGCATTTGCCTCCGACATCGGTTATCTTTTCTGCTGCCACACCACTAAACCCGAGTGCTACAACAGTTACGGCATGACCAAGTGCTCCGGCACCAAGTACCTTACCTGCCACAATGACCACTTCGTTCTCGGTTGAGTGCCTGTTGATGGTACTCATATTCACTGCCGCATATTGCCTGCTTGGCTTTTCGAGCTTTTTCGCAATGTCTCTCCAGATCGGCGCGTCATTGACACGTGATGCCTCCTTTAATACCGAAATTAAAGCAGGGATCCTGGGATTGGTCTTCCTTGTTATCTTTTGTTGGGATTTTCTACTCATTAATGCTCCTCCGCAAGATTGTATTGTTATGTATCTTACTCACGCAATTGCTGCGTTCGAACATCCATTTAATATGAACTATAAGAACATCCTAGTTACAATTTATACTAAACTTAAACTAACGTAAAGCGAACCTTTGAATAACATTACTAGTACATAAAGATTATGCGCATGTA
>JAUVET010000061.1 GCA_030594665.1 Methanosarcinaceae archaeon | reverse complement strand
ATCAGCAGGATCCTCTTCTGTTACTGGAATCATCAGTGCAGCAACGATTGATGGTGTATCTTTTACAATTGTGAATTGTTGAATATTGTCATGGTATCCGCTCTTTTTGAAAGTCGCTGTATAATTTCCAGGTTCGAATGGGTTTTGTTTTGTTTGATCAGTTTGGTAATATGCTTCGGTTTCATTTTCTACCGATACCCATACATCGGTATTCATGGTCATTTCGGATCCCGTCAATGTTTTTTTCGTGGATTGGAATATTGCGTATCCAACATCGCCTTGCACAAGTTCACCTGACCAGATGCCTAATTTGGCTTCGCGTGCTGCGTTTCTTGCTTCAATATATGTTGGATGGTCTATTACATCTCCTTCGACTGATCCGAAATCAGAACGATGGAAATAACACCCGTGCCCAGCTTTCAAGATTTCTAAATTGACTTCTGTTCCGTCTGGTAATTTAATTAAAGCAAGATATCTCCCATATGCATCGTGTGTACGGTCGGGTCTTAAATGCAATGATACGGTTTTGCTTTCGATCATTTCCCATACAAATGCGTTGGATGCAACATACATGTCTTTTGTTGCTTTTAATGTAACTGGAACTGCACCGGATGTTTCAGTACATGAAATTGGACAATATCCAATTAATGATTCATATTTTTCAGGTACATTGACACCAATCAATCGTACATTGAATGTTTCGGTTTCTCCTTCCAATCTGCATTTGATAGTATCTCCATCAACAATGTCAGATACAAATACATTTTCAAGTATTCCATTATCAGGGATTTCGATTTCAGTAGGTAAACATGCTTTACCAATTTCAATTGCATTTTGATAAGTTTTCACATTTGCATTTGCTGCAGTCAATACTCCTTCTTTTTCGAGTTGCGCTTCATTGTTTGCAATGTATTCAATCAATGTAGCGATTGTTCCTTCCATTATAGCTAATGCTTCTCGAATTACGTCATCATCATTTTGACAATTCGTTGCATAATAGCTATTCGATTTTAATATCGCTACGTATGCGTCAACTTGCCAACCAGCTGTTTTTGTTTCACCGCATGTTTTCAATTCTTCTTCCAATCCTTGCGTAGCGATCCTGACCGCTTGTTTGAATTGGTTGGATTGTGATTCAGTTAAGACAAGTTCAGTATACCAACTATCGATTTGTTTTTCGTATGTAACAATGCATTCCTCAAGTGTTATCATTAATTCTTCGGTGTTTGCACCACCGAAATCTTGGCAATCAACATGCAAATTCCATGCTGCATCTTTTACGTTTTCAACAAGTGGTTTGATTGTCCAATATTTTGCTTGGTTTCCGACCATGCCAAAAATTACCCATATGTAGAATGGAACATTATCGATTAAAAACCACCATGCCAAGAAACTATGTTGACCGACGAAAACTTTCAATAATGGATTTTGTCCGACGAAAGTGATTAATCGAACATACACATCCTGTTCGAAAAAGATTAATTTAGCTTTGATTCCAACAGCATCACTAAGACTGTTACATTCTCTTGCTAAATGCCGGAGATCAATGAAATATCCAGTTCGAGTTATTTTATGGAGAGGTTCGACTTTTTCACCAGTATCAAATAAAATCTTGAACATTTCCATGATTTTATTAGCGTCTTTTCCAGGTTTAGTTTTGATAGCAACGCCTGAAACGTTTTTGATGATTTCATACATCAAATCATCTTCTACCATCAAACGATCAGCAGTTGAGATTAAACGGAACCATTCTCGTGCAACGACTTCATCATTACCAGTCATTCCTTTCATAGCATCCATCAATTTATTGATATCGATGTGTCTCAGATCTTCTACAATCAATGATGGAGTTTCCGTTGCGGTCGCGAGTATTTCATCTACCATACCAGGCGGGAATTCCGTTTCAGTTCCTTTAATGAATGCTTTTAATAAATCTCCCAGTATACCAGGTACAAAATCAGTCAATTTCGCAACATTGTCTGCCCATGCAGCAGTTCCAATTTCATCAGTTGTTTTAAGTGAACCATCTGCATTGAATATGTCATCGAGTATTTTCGGTAAATCTGTCAGATACGTATCGACTGTTAGCAATCGATCCATTTCATTTGATAAATCTAATGTGAGTGCTTTTAATAAATATGGATCAACATGGATGGTGTCTAATTTGTTTACAATGTTCAAATACTCTGCCAATATTTTACTGTGCTTGGTTCCCGCCGATTTCAAGAGTGGAATGATTTCATTTGCATCAATGATTTTCAATAAATCATATACTAAATCGGTATCAGATGATGCGGTATCAAATATTGTTTTTACCACATGTATATCAATATCGGTTAATTCACCTGTTTGGATCGATTTCAATATTTCTGAAATTTGCAGGATTGATGAATTTGTATCCGGAACAAGTTTTGAAATATCTAAAATATATGGGGATTTAACAAGTTCATCAACTGGTTTTAATGATCCGTTTGTTAAAACTGATTTCCAAATTTTTATTATTGTGGTGTAATCAATATTGTTTTTGAAGGTTGCTGATGATAAATCGAATATTAATGCAAGTTTGATTCCGGAATCGAATTCCGATTTCGAAACTGCATTTGTCATTTCAATAAAATATCCAAGGATTTTTTCTTGTGATCCGGACATTCCTTTTAATTTTGTTATCAATTCTGGAATATTCAATTTTTCAAGTAATTCAAACAATTCGTCGGGTGAATTCATTCCAGCAGAAATGATTGATTCGAAATCAACTTTTTGTAATTCAAGGATATCACCATTCTGAATTTGTTGTAATATTTTTGCATATTTTTCAATAAATCCAGCTGCATGCTCAGCCAATTCTGAGAGTTTTATTGTCCAACTAAGTTGTTCAAGTTCGGGAATGGATTTCAGATAATCACCCGAAATGGTGTCTGCAACCATTTTGTGTGCTTTTGTGAGTGCTGCCGTCAAATCGCTTTCTTTCAACAGTGCGACAATCGTGTTAGCGACATCTTCAATAAATGCACTCCGTTTACCGTAATCCATTTGTGTTTTGAGTGCAGCATTGAACATTTTCATGCTTTCAGTGAAAATTCGATCGTTTTGTGTTCCGAGTGCTTCAAGTCCTTTAAACAGATCTTCTTCAAATACAGTGTTGAATAATCCCAGTACATCATCTTGGTTTGTTTTGAACATTGTCAAAAGGTCATCAAGTTGATTGGATGGGATTGAATCAAGTTCGAATTTAGTAATCTGTTTGAATAATGGACGATACAATCTTACATTATATGACACGTGGATATGTAATAGAATTTCATCTGCCCATGTGAATTTCGCAAGTTCTGCATCAGATAATATGTATCCATTTTGTGTTATCTTCTGTAATATATATCGTGCTGTTTCAGGATCAGATTTATCAAATAAACGGATGAATTCAATTGTTAAATCTGTCATTAAACTGTCTGCGAAATGTATATTTGATAGTTCATCAACTTTTGAAAACACATCTATGAAACTGGAAAGAATGTTTTCATGCATTCCAGACCTGTCTTTTAATGCAGATATAAAAACATTATATGCATACTGTGGGTATTTTGGATCTGATCCTACGTCGAGAAGTTTTAATCGATTGAAGATTGATGTGATTTCAGTACGGTCTGTCGTTGCCATTTCCATGAAGTTTTTGACTTCGGTAGAAGTGATTTTAAAAGTATCATCAATTGCAATATTTGTAAATATTTTATAATATTTTTCACCAAATTCAGATAATTTACCTAATTTGAGCATGTCTGCAAATTCATCTGTTAATTCATATGCGTCATCGATTTTATCTATTTCAGTTTTAATAAATGCTTTGAATCCATTATCGTCTTTGATTCGCATTGATTTGTATGCTTTATTCGAAATTGTTTTCATCAACTCAAATTTAGTAGAGTCTGGGATTTGTTTTACAGTACCCATTTGCAGTATTTTTTCGAATATGACTAAATCAGATGTAATTCGTGCTTCTGGAACAGAAGACATTGCCAATTTTGAATATAAATTAAAAGCATCTTCGCTTGAAAGTGATGATATGAATACTTTGAAATGACTTGGGTCAAGTGCGGTTGAGTATGCCACTTCAATTGACATATGATCCAGTTTTTGCAACAATGGTTGCCCACCGAGATATCGCTGAATGAAATATGTATTCCAGAATGCAGAATCTCCGAATGGTAATTCTGCGGATTTAATGAGATGTTTTAATAAATCAAAATCGGTTACATTTGGATCGAGTTCACTTAATGTATTGTATACGATATCGCTTTTGTAAGTATAGAAATTTTGTTTTTCTAAATCAGACATTTCATCAAATGGTTTTTCATATGGAAGGTTATCAAGGAGTGCTTTTAATGTAGTATAATCTCCATCATTCGCAGCTTTGATAAGTGCATTAGCCCGATTTTCGGTGATAAGTAATGTACGCCGAATCAAGCCATCTTCGGTCAGTATTTTCATTATGTTATCATTATCTAATGCTATTCGGAATAAATCCACACCTTGATTTTCGAACCTGAACAGTTCTCCAGATACCTCAACTGTTTTCAATAATGCTTTGATTTTATCAACATTTTCCGCGGGTTGCCCGAGCTTTTCGGCATTCGCAAGTGCATCATCTGTATTTTCACCGATTAAATCGACTTTTGCAGAATCGCTTTTCAAGAACGTCAACAAATCATCTGCGCCTTTTCCAGCCGCTTCAATCAGCATGTCTGCTTGTGCAGATGTGAAATTTATTATTTTTGCAAGTATTCCTGGTTTCAGTAATTCGGTTTGAATCGCGGGACTTTTTCTGGCAAGGTTTGCAAGTTTCACACCTTTGGTAGACAGTTTTCCACCGTTAGATAGTACTTTCGGAACCCACCCTACGACTGGAATTGCGCCAAGTATAAAGAATAAATAATACCAATCCATGTTCTCAATCGGTTCGTTTGTATATGGATCGACACCGTGTATAATTGCATATCCATCAATAAGTGGAGTAAGCATATCCAAAGTCAACATTTCTGCAAATGTGTCACAGTCATCGAGTTGGAGCATTTCACATATTTTTCGAACCAGTTCAGATGAACCTTTCACAGTTCGTTCAATTGTTTCATGATCTTTGAATTGTGTCAAGTAATCAAATGTGACTGATAATGACGGGTATTTCTCGGCTGAAATGTAATAATAAAGATCCTTTTCCAATCCGTTTCTTTCAGTGAATACAATGTCACGGTCATGGGATTTCCATGTTTTATATGAACATTGCCCGAGATTAACATATCTGCCGAATATTGGTGTCTGCGCAACCCAAAATACTTTTACATCGTATTCTTTGGTTTCAACGGTATCAATCACATTTACAGTTATGCTATTTTCAATCTCAGGTAGTTCGGCAACAATTTTCGTAAAGATGTGGTCTGACTGAGCTTCTCTGAATTCGTCATTCCCTTTAAATTGTGCCCACACTCGTAATCCGCCCGGGTCATCCATTACAGTCCACGAGGTTGAATATTTACCTTCTGTATCGGTTGTTGTGGATACGTATGAAATCCGATCGGTGTTTTCACTTGCGACTTTATCTGTAAATGTAACAGTTGCGTTTGCAATTGGAGTATTGTCATCGGCTGTCAACATACCAATTAGTAGCAGTTCTGAACCGATTTTGGTTTCGGAATCGACTTGTTTTAATGTTAGGAGAGATACTTGTTTTGTACTACTGATATTAATTTCTTTGACATGCGATGCGCATGATCCGTATTGATCGACTGCTGCATATTCAGCTCGTAAAGTTACGAGTAGATCTCCAACAAAAACATTCCAGAAATCAATTGCTTTAACTGTCCAATCAACTGAATATTGTCCATTCGCAGTTGTGATGGCAGTGAGTGGATTTCCGTCGTCATCGGTCAATTCTTTCGTAAATCCTACATCGAAATCAAAAAATCCGATTGTTCTACCAGCCATATCATTATCGTCATCCGCAGTTAATTGTCCAGTAAATGTTATGACATCTCCTTCTACTACACCGGATGAAACTGATTCTAAAGTAAGATGGGTTACAATTCCACCGACTTCAATAACAACGATACTTGATTCGGATTTATTGTACAAAACATTTCCATCGAAAACGGCATACAATTCAACGTTTGTGGTAAACCAATCAAGATCTTCTGTTTTCCATGTGACTGAATAATTCCCGTTTGATTCCGTGGTCGCGGTGATCCCGACATTCGAATCGAATAAGATATCTTTATCTTTGAATTTGATTAATGCTCCATCAATACCAATTCCATCAGTGTCTTTTAAAGTTCCACTAATGACAACATCCATTCCTTCGGTCACGGTGGTTGGATCGACATTGAGTGTCAGTACGGTATCCTTTTTCACGATTTCTGTTTTATCAACCGTGATTGTTTGTTCATCACTCATGGATGTTTCATAATCAGCGGTGCCATTGAATTTTGCGTAGATTTTAACGGTGCTCGCTGCTGGCCATGTATTGATTCGTTCCGCAGCCCAGTTTGTAGTAAACTTTCCATCAGAATCAGTTTCAACGGAGGCAATCAATTCGATGACGCCTTGTCCGTCTTTAATTAAGACGGTCTGTTTTTCTACACCGACTGTGCCTGCTTTTAAAACTCCACTAATCGTGACCGAATCTCCTTCGTTTACAGGAGTTGTGATTGGGTCAAGTACTAAAACGGTAGATTGTATTCCTCTGATCAATGTTTTTTCGACCGTGGCGGTTTCGCCAATTACAACTTCGACTGTTTCCACATCTGAATCTTTCCAGCCTTCTTTTTTGAATTGGATTGTGTGTGACCCGGGTGGAATTGGCGCGATGGTTACATTTGTTTGAAATGATTGTTTTGAACCATCGTAATAGATATCTGCGTCCGTCGGTTCGGATTTGCATAATATCTTTCCAGTGGTAGTAATTTCAACTAAATCACAATGCGCTTCTGCAATCACATCTGCGACAACCGCTACGTTTAGAGTGCAGCCGGTATATCCATCGGCAGTGAACGTTGTTTCATATGTTTGTCCCGATGGAATGTTTGGAATCATATGAGTTGTTTTGCCAGTACTTGTAATTGTTTCACCGTCAACAATGACAGTAACCGTGGATTCGACATTTGAAGTTGCTTTTATTGTACTGTATTTAATCAATGTTTTTTCAACCGTAATTGTTTTTCCAGCGGAAATATGGAATGTGTCCGTGTCAGAATTTTTAAATCCTTCTTTCTTGAATTGAATTGTGTGAGTTCCAATCGGAACATTAATTATTCTAGTATTGGTTTGAAACGATTGTTTATTTCCATCGTAATAAATATCGGCTTCGGTTGGATCAGATTTGCATAAGATATAACCGGTTGTTTGGATTTCAACCAATGTCGTTGCAACAAT
>JAUVET010000165.1 GCA_030594665.1 Methanosarcinaceae archaeon | reverse complement strand
CTGAATGATTCAATATCACACTTTTTTAAATTTCAGGTTTACGGGGCTGTCAAATACTTTGGTGTTGGCAAATATAAAAGTTGATTACCACTAAACAAAGTTGCAATATCTGCGTTACCTGCTACCCGATAGGTAGCAGGTCACGCAGATATGGTTGTATTGTCTTACAACACCAAACTTTTAGACAGCCCCAGGTTTACAATATCGATTTATAGCAGTGCAATACGCCTGATTCACAGAATCGATCATCTTACTATCATTGCGCACAACAGCAAAGCCAAGTGACATGGATACGTATTCTGTTAAGTCGTACACCATTATTGAATCGTCATTCATGCCAGCTTCTACAAGATTCTGCATGCACCCGGGACAATTAGTAACTATTACATCACAACCCATGCCCTTTGCTGTTTCGATTTGCAAGCAAGCAAGTTTAACGTACTCGGAAGGAAACGTTGCCTTCACACCCCCTCCAAAACCGCAGCAGTGTGATACGCCGCTAAGGGCTTAGATGCAAATTTTAAGGGTAAGAAGAGTTGAGAGGCGTTCGATAGGGTTTTAAAGGCGTGATATATATTTTACTAGAGGCTCACTTTTCATGAAAAGGAGCAGGATAAAATGATGCAGGTACAGTTACTTGAGGTGAGGTGATATTTATGGAAGAAATTGTTATGAAAGGCAAGGTCGGGAAATACAGCCTGATCGCAAGTGTTGTATCATCTGTTGCGCTGTCAGTCGTATCCGTATTGTTGGCAGTACTGAAGAACAGTGGCATGGTTGAACCGCTATACACACAGGTCGATATTGCAGCAGGTGCGGTCTTTGTGTTCATTTTGAGTATGATTATTTCAGCATCGATATGGCCGAATATTGTAGAGAAACGCTTGAAGAGAATAGTTTGATTTGATAGAGGATTTCGTAGAAATTGTCGATAATCGATATTGATTAACTATATATGCAACGTTCACTTTAATATAATTAAGTAAAATGATTTGCGAGGTAATTTTTTGGCAGACACGGTTATTGAAAAACTCAATGTTATCATGAATCATTTGGATTCAAAGGTAGATTGCATTAGAGGGGTTGTCCTTTCAACCCGCGATGGACTTGAAATTGCGAGTTTTATAAAAGATCTGGATCTAAATGTTCAACTTGTGAATGCTATGTGTGCATCGATTGTGGGTTTGTCAAACCGTGCAGTTTCCAGATTGGGGATGTCGTCACTTTCCAAAACCGTGATATTCACGACCGACGGCATTGCGATTGCGTATAGTATTGGTGATACTATGGCGTTATTTTGTATACTGGATCAGGATGCAAATGTTGGGCTTGCCATGATCGAGATTGAAAATGCTATTGAAAAAATACAGGCGGTGATGTGAGTTTGAATGATGCAGAACAATGTGAGTTTGAAATTAGGGAACTCAAGGCTGAGATTGAACAGTTGAAAAAGGCAAAAAGTGCAGAGGTTTCACTTGTGGAACTCTTCAATGAAGAGTTTTTTGGAGCACTTCCAAACTATTTGGTAAACCTTACAGGCGAGGGAGCAGCATCCATGATATTAAGGGAAAGTTTGCGTGATGCGACTATCAGCCTGTTAAAAAATCAGACAAATCTCAAGAAACGAGTGGATACGGCAGAAACATTTGAGGATAAGTTCAACCAGTGTTATTCGATATATCAAGATCTGGGATTTCCATTTGAATATGAAGTGATAGAGGAATCGGACGAGATGCTTGTGATCAAAATAACAACATGTCCTCACATTGATTACACGAAAAAAAATCCTGCAGCATGTAATACATGTGAAGGGATCAAACTTGGGGTAATAGAAACACTTTTCGGCGTAAAAGTCCCGGCAATTAAGAAAACGTCATGTCTGGCACGGGGTGACGATTTTTGCATGATTGAAATTCCAAAAAAGGCTCCAACTGAAATCATAATCGATTGATCTATATGGTACCTATGCATCAGGTTTATACAATTTAAGTCCGTACCCGAACTTAACATAAGCCGGGAGTTAGCTCATGCCAATCGATCCGATCTGTAAAAAACAAGTGCCGCAGACTACCGCGTTTATCTCTGATTACGGCGGCAAAAAGTATCATTTTTGTTCAGCAGAGTGCAAGAAGAAGTTCGATGATCTCGAAAAGAACGTTATCCGGCTTAAACGTAATCTCGAAGAGAAGGAACGAATATCATTTGGAAAACTCAGGAAGGAGATTATCAAACCCGGCATTTGTACTCTTTGCGGTGCGTGTGCATCGACCTGTGAATTTATATCGATCGTCAACGGTCAACCAAAATTAGTGGGTCCGTGTACTGCTTGCGGTGTCTGCTATAACCAATGTCCGAGAACTATTACTACTGAAGAAGGGCTGATCGGACGCATACGCTATGCATATAGTGCAAAGACCGCGATCAGTGACCTCAAAGGACAGGACGGCGGGGTAGTCACTTCAATGCTTGCATATGTTCTTGAAGAGGGTTTGATCGATTGTGCGATCATCACTGTCAAGTCCGAAGAAGAGCCATGGAAACCGGTTCCGATCATTGCGAAAACGTATGACGATATCATCCAGTCCACAGGCAGCATCTATACGCACAGTATGACTATGGAAGCCCTGATGAGTTCGATCCAGCAGGGTATGAGGAGTATCGCTTTGGTGGGTCCAAGTTGCAATATCGATGCGGTTCATAAGATGCAAAAAAGCCCATACGGTTTTTTACACATGTTCATGAGAGCAAACATCCTGAAGATGGGACTATTTTGTATGGATACCTTTTCACACGACGGCATAAAAGAATTTGTTGAAAGCAAGGGTATGAAACTTGAAGACATTGAGTTTATGAAGATACGTAAAGGGCAGTTCGAATTTGAGACAAAAGATGAAACAAAAAGTTTCGGTCTCCATGAGTTTGATGCCTGCCGCAGCAGTTCATGTAAATTCTGCACAGACCTGACAGCCGAAAACTCGGACATCTCGTTTGGCGGCGTAGGTTCGCCGCAGGGCTGGACAACGGTACTTGCCCGTTCCGGTATTGGTTATGAGATATTCAACGAAGCAGTGGATAGTGGATACATCAAATCCAAAACTTTAGAGGAAAATGAGATGGAACGGGTGCTCAACCTTGCAAGGATGAAGAAGGTGCAGATGTATGCTCTGAACCGCAGACAAGGTCTTTGAGAATCGATGGAGGTTCGATTGGGTTGTATGGCCATTGTGTCGAATTATGCCCCAATTTTCTACACAGACTCCTTACTTATTACGCATGAGAGATTATTTTACACAAAATCATGAATGCCTAACATGATCACTTAGCTAATTTTCACACCAGTTTTACTTAATTCATGTCAATCGACACCCTTGTAAGTCGCGTAAGCGCAGCCATATGGTATTTAAGTATGGTCATAAGTAAATAGAAATAGGGAGGAATTTATCCACAATAAATTATAAATGGCAATTTATAATTCATTTAATCAATTATTGACGTAACAACCATATCTTATATTTATCACAAATTGGTCCAAAAACGATGTTATTACGAGATAAATTATGCCCGGAAGCTGCATCTAATTGGAGCTTAAAAGGTCATGCATTTTATGGTCTTGAAAAATATGATGAAGCAGTTGATGCTTTTGACAAGGCGATCGAATTAGATCCAGAAGATGCATTTAATTGGAACTTTAAAGGTAATGCACTTTATGATCTTAAAAAATATGAGGGAGCAGTTGATGCTTTTGATAAGGCGATCGAATTAGATCCAGAAGACGCAATTAATTGGAACTTAAAAGGTCATGCATTTTATGATCTTGAAAAATATGATGAAGCAATTAAGGCTTTTACTAAGGCAATCGAATTAGATCCAGAAAATAAGGATTATTGGAACTTTAAAGGTCATGCACTTTATGATCTTGAAAAATATGATGAAGCAGTTGAGGTTTTTGATAAGGCAATCGAATTAGATCCAAAAAATAAAGATTATTGGTTCTTTAAAGGTAAGGCACTTTCGGATTTTGAAAAATATGATGAAGCAATTGATGCTTTTGATAGGGCAATCGAATTAAATCCAGAAAAAGAATTTTATTGGAACTTAAAAGGTCATGCACTTTATAATCTTGGAAAATATGATGAAGCAATTGAGGTCTTTGATAAGGCAATAAAATTAGATTCGGAAGACGCATCTAACTGGAACTTAAAAGGTCATTCACTTTATGATCTTGGTAAATATGATGAAGCAATTAAGGCTTTTGATAAGGCAATAAAATTAGATCCTGTAGACGCATCTAACTGGAACTTAAAAGGTCATGCGCTTTATGATCTTGAAAAATATGATAAAGCAATTAAGGCCTATGATAAGGCAATCAAATTAGATCCAGAAGCCGCAATTAATTGGAACTTAAAAGGTCATGCACTTTATGACCTTGGAAAATATGATGAAGCAATTGATGCTTTTGATACGTCAATTGAATTAGATCCAGAAGCTGCAATTAATTGGAATTTAAAGGGTCATTCACTTTATGATCTT
>JAUVET010000036.1 GCA_030594665.1 Methanosarcinaceae archaeon | reverse complement strand
TTTTCAATAAGATCGTAGATCAACTCCTCTTTTTTCTCTCCGAAATATAATAGGAGTGCCTCTTTAGTCGAAAAATAATTGAAAAATGTACCTTTAGCTATCCCTGCTTTTGTTGTGATCTCATCAACAGTTGTATTTTCGAACCCTTTTTCCTTAAACAACTTCCCTGCTACTTCGAATATCTTGTTTTTGGTCTCAATTTTCTTTTTTTCACGCAGGGACATAACTATCATCTTCTTAATATATGGTGACTGGTGGTCAAATATGACTATAGTCATATATCGACCACAGTCGTATTTAATTATGTTGGTGCTACCGGTACCATTGTTGGTATTTTTAACGTTCTTCCACAATCCTTATGTATAACATGTGCAATTTATGACCACGGTCACATTTGACCATAGTCATTATCAGACAGGCTTAAATAAAATCACCCATCTATCCATGTTGGGGAAACTTGCAAAACGTTTTTGCGATATTAACATCAGGGGACATAAATATTAAAAATATCTTCGAGAAATTAGGGATTTTCATAGAGCACAACACGTTGCCCATCATCCTGATAGCAATCCTGCTCATCGTAGTTGCAGGGCAGGGCGCACAGCAGATAACTATGGAATCAGGAACTGAGACGTTTGTAGAAAAAACGTCAAAACTGTATCAGGATTTTGACCACCTGTATCTCAGGATATTTTTCACCCAGTCAATTGTCGTAATAATAGAAGGTGAAGATGTTAAAAGTGCAGAGGTTCTGCAGGCAATTGACAGACTGGAACAACAATCAAAGAACACACGAAACGTTGTTGGCACTTCAAGTGCAGTATCCGCTATAAAAAATTTTAACTACCAGATAACAGGCAGATATGAAATGCCTGGCAGCAGGGAAGAGATCGATGCAATCGTATCAAGCCACTTCTCTGATTTTGAAATGATCCTGCCGGATGATACACACACACTTGTTTTTATAGAGATGGCAGGCGATGCAACTGAATTGCAGATGAAAGAAGTCCTGCGTGAAACAGAAATTGCAGCATTGATCTCAGGATTCCCACCTGATTATAATGTTATAGTAACAGGCGACCCGGCCTTTTCGATTGCAATGGAACATGAAATGCAGACAAGCATGGCACCACTGCTATTGATATCAATTATTCTTATGTTCATAGTGCTTAATTTTGTATTTAAACACGTAAGATGGAAATTTCTGCCGCTACCGATCGTACTCCTTGGAATAATATATACATTCGGTGCAATGGGATACCTCAAAATACCACTCAGTATGGTATCCATGTCCGCCTTCCCGATCCTTATAGGACTTGGGATCGATTATGCAATACAATTCCACAACCGGATCGAAGAAGAACTTGAGCGTGAACATGATGAGGCGAAAGCCGTAATACAGACGATCAAACACACCGGTCCGGCCGTACTTACCGCAATGACTATCACGGGTCTTGGATTTTTCTCGCTTTTCACATCCACAGTTCCCATGGTACAGGATTTTGCAAAACTACTTCTCATAGGAATTATAATGTGTTTCCTTGCATCACTTTTTGTTGGTGTGGCCCTGATCTATGGTCTTGACACACTTGGCAGGAATAACTTGTTTGCCAGCTTCAAATCTAAAAACACCACTTCATCAGGAACTTCCGGAATTACAACACCCGTTGCCAAAAATACAGGCAAACAACCTGATAAACTTGGACATTTGCTCGAAAACACATCAAAATTGACAATCAAACATCCTTTTATGATAATTGGTATTGCGGTGATCCTGTGTGTTTCAGGATTGTACGTGGATTCGTTTGTACCGATCCAGACAGACGTGAAAACATTCGTACCCCAGGACATGCCGGCGCTGATCGATCTTGCACATCTTGGTGACATAACAGGTGGAACAGATGCACTCAATCTTATCATAAAAACCGATGATGCCACTGATCCGAACGTTCTTAAGTGGATGGATGAATTCAGCACACATGAAGTTGAAGGGAGAGGTCACATATACGGCGCATCCAGCATTGCCTCTATAATTAAATCAATGAATGGCGGCACAATTCCGGATAACAGTGAAGACATCGCAAAATTATATGACCAGATCCCGGAAATGCGGAAAAAACGATTCATACACGGCAATAATATGCTTTTAATGAATCTGGAAATTGGAAACGCTATTGCTGATATCGGCCTTACAGGTGTTGAGGAACTGGTTGATGTTGTAGAGGAAGATCTTGCATGGATGCCACCGCCACCGGGAGTATTTGTAACGGTCACAGGCAATTCGGTTGTGTTTACAGAAGTAATCACTTCACTTACGTCAGGAAGAGTTGCAATGACATTTCTTGGGCTTGCACTGGTATTTGGCGGATTGCTTATAATATATCGCGATTGGGTCAAAGCCTTCACACCTGTTGTTACAATGTTCATGGTAATAGGATGGGCAGGCGGGATTATGTATTACTCCGGACTGGAATACACACCCATGACAGCTACACTTGGTGCCCTGATACTTGGAGTAGGATCGGAATATGCAATACTGATGATGGAACGCTATTATGAAGAGAAGGAAAAAGGGTTGGATCATGTTGCTGCTATGCGTGAAGCAAGTGCAAAGATCGGAAAAGCGATCATTCCATCAGGTCTTACAACTATGTTTGGTTTCTCTGCACTTATTGCATCACCATTTTCCATGACCAGTAATTTTGGTATTGTGACCGTAATGGATGTAGCACTGGCACTTCTTGCCGCGTTCATCGTGTTCCCACCTGTGATGGTGCTACTTGACACATGGCGGGATAATATGAAAAGCAAAAAATATTCAAATCAATATGCTAAAACAGGTGAACATGTACATAACACATCGGAGATTGATATCCAATGAATTGCAGTTGTAGCAGTAATAGTAATTATAGCAGTAATAGTAACAGTAACGGCAATGTCCATAAAGTTCGAAGGTCGTTATATCTAATTGGCGTATTCTTTCTCATTTTAATGGTTATGGTGCCAATGGTATCATCTGATGGTTCATCTGATGATGAACCCGATAACACAAAAGAGTTCCTGCCGCCAAATTATGCATTCTCGACAAACTATTACAACAGTTATGGTGAACCCGACCTTTACGCTTCCTTACTTGGAGACTATGAATTTGAACGTGGTGAAACTGCACAGATCCGCATAACTCTTGTTAACAAAGGTGTGCTGTACGGATTCAAATCCGATACAAGTGTTGGCACGGATGAGGGAAAGCATGCAACATCATTAAAAGAGCTGCAATATGAGACTATGCGTACAACAGCCGTTGGTATCAAAGCAGAGTTGGTCTCTACAAGTCCATATATTGACGTTGATCCGTCTGCATCGATACGTGTCATGAAAAAACTCGCACCCGGAAAGTTGCCGGATAATCCGCTTGTGTATGCCATCACAATTTCAGACCATGCTCCTGCAGGTGCATATTATCTCCAGCTTCCGGTTTCATATGAATACCAGAGTCAGGTGCGTATGACCACAAACGAGGTGTACCGGCTTGGCATTACAGGTCTTGACCATACTACACATTACAAGAGTGCAAACAAGACCTTAGTCATCCCGATTTTTGTTAAAGGGGCGACAGAATTTGAGGTCACGGATGTCTCAGGACATCTTACGGCAGGGTCTTTTGGTGTGATCAATGTTACATACAAAAACATCGGGGAAATTCCTGCCATGGATGCAGTTGTTCGTGTGGTTGTTATGAAACCACTTGTTATAGAACAAAGTGTACTGCGACTTGGCACGATTGAACCCGGGGAAAGTGAAACCGTGTCGTTTAAAGCATCTGCGGACCGGAATTCGCTTGTGAAAGATTATGGGGTTGACAGCGAGATCAAGTATATTGATGAGAACGGAAACACTGCGTTTTCGGAAAACCTGAAAGTGACCGTTCCGCTTGAACCTTCACCCGATAAATTGGGTACGGGAACAATGGCGCTTGGCGGCGTGTTTATTTTGGGAATTTTTATAATTATTAAGTTGATACTGAATATAGATAAGTACAGATGAAATTTAGATAAAATTTATACAATAAGAGGGTTTGGCATGAAAACAAAGATAAATGCAAAAATTAATACAAAATTTAAAATAATGCTGCCGCTAATCGCATCATTGCTTATACTTCTTGCAATGCCTGCGCAGGCGGCATTTCCTGAACACTTTGATTTCGGGGATAATTACTACACGGTCTACGGTGGTCCGAACCTGACTGCGATTGTGATCGGTGATACCGAATTTGAGCGAGGTGATACGGTCACTGTTAGTATAAACCTGATGAACAAAGGTTTGATCACAGGTTTTAAAGTGGAGAAGGATCTTTCCATTCCTGCAAGTGAGGTTGATATAAAACTTCAGCAAACTGAGTTTTCCTATGAGGCACAAAAGACAACAGCAATCGGGATCGTGGGTTTTTTGACATCGCTCGACCCTGCTGTGAGAGTGAAATCCGGGCAACAGGAAGTAGGTTCACTTAAAGCTGGTGAGCAGACCGAAAAACCTTTCCAGTACACGATAGAGATTTCAAATAATGCAGAAGCTGGTGTGTATCCACTCATTTTGACACTTATGTACGGATACCAGGAAAATATCCAGATCAGCGGTGATAATAAGACTCATCTTGGTATTACAAATCTTGAGGTCGGTATGTGGTATGAAATCGGTGGAGAGAATATAACAATCCCGATATCGGTCAAGGAAGAGGCAAGGTTTGAAGTAACTGGTGTAAGTGGAAAACTTGTGGCTGATGAGGAAGGGCTGCTTTCCGTTACATTCAAGAACGTGGGAGACCTGCCAATCAAGGATGCGACAGTGAGGATCAGTGCATCAGACCCGTTCAGTACGACCGATGACCAGGCATTCATTGGCTCTATTGCTTCGGGTGAGAGTGCTGTTGCATTGTTCAACCTGAAAGTGGATGAGACAGCAACAACAAAGATGTATGCCATTAATAGCGAGATCAAGTACGAGGATGTTGATGGTCATGACCGGATATCGGATGTCATAAAGATACAGGTTAAGACTTTGCCTGCAATACCCACATCAGAAAAACTCGGGGATTTGAAGATAATTATTGTTGGACTTTTGATAGTGGTTGTTGCAGCTATCGGGTTGCGGGTGTATAAGAATACCAAACGTGAGTAGGTTAATTGAAAATGCCGGATTACCCTCTTTCCGGCGTTTTCCTTTTTTTGTTTCTTGTAGTATATAATCTATAGGATTATATAGTCCGAGTTAAATCGACCGGAGGGAGATTTTTCTCGTATTTGTATAGTTGTGTAAATGAGATTGTCATTTCTGAAACTAAAACTAATACAACGCCGAATAAGAAAGAGTGATTACTCGCTCTTCTTTATTCGACCAACTCCGTAGGAAGTGAGTGTGCTAATCGATAAAATTGTGTCCCACGTTTTAGATAATTTAAATTAATGCGACCGATATAGATCTTATTCATTCTGTTTGGAATACGCCACCTGCAGCGGATTGTCACGGCGTTAAAAATCGCTCAACGAGTACCACCTATAGAATGTACTGCGTGAAAAACTTTGTGACCTGTACACCCCACAGGTATAGCAGACACTCACCTACTACATAGTTGATTGCCTTTGCAGTGAATCTTTTTTGCTGTACATAATCCATGAGATTATGTACTCCAAGTAAATGCGACCGGAAGGAGCATTTACTTGCCACGATCCGTTTATCCCGAATATATTAAAAAGTCTCGAAGAATGAAACAGGAAGCTCCTCCCTCACTATGTAGCAGGAGGGAGGAGGAGTTCACTTTATTTATTTTTGCGCAATATCTGCATGGATATCAGCATAATCGATAGACCAGACAGCAATCCGAAGCCCGGAACTTGAGACGTCGGTTCAGGAATCTCTTCAGTTGATTCCACACCAACCGCTGGCTCAACAACAATACCTTCTCCACCAGTTTCGACTTTCATCTCTTCAGCAGTTATCGCAAATGAAGAGAAACCTGATGTGACAGATTCGAAATGCAGATAATCTGCATCTTCATTTACCAAGGAGGTCGCAAGTGAGTTCCACTTTTCGTCGATATATCGATTCAGTCTGATTGTAGATTTATCGATACCGTTCTCAGTGATCCATGATTTAGCAACCTTAAAGCCTATAACCGGATTTGCAATATTGTTCTCCGTTGCATAACCACCTCTACCAACCAAGATGTTCATGTGCTGGTAATTTAACCCGGATGGTGTAGTTGAAACCAATGTAGATATGCCATCCAGCACTTCAATAGTTGCTACTACATACCCCGCAGTTGTTTTTGCATCGAAGGTAATATATTCAATGCTGTTTACATTTTCTTCGAACTGGTATGTGATTCTGGTATCCATGCCGATGTACTTACGTATGAATTCTTTTAATGCGATGTTATCGTGGGCTTCCCCTGATAAACCGTTTCTGACATTAACGTTGCTGCCTGAGTCATGACGTATTACCTGATCGGTTCCACCATCGGTGAATTCCGGTTTCGGACTTGCTACCAAACCAAACGTGCTTAGATGTTTTACTTTTACCCATACATAACCTGAATCATTACCTGATATTTTCACCTGGCCATTATCAAGCACCCAATCCGGATTGCCTTTTAAGAGCTTTGTCCAGTTGCCGCTGGTGTTTAACCAGTAAATGAACATGTTGTTCTCATCAAGTTCATTATGTTCTATAGTGCCATCACCATCAAGATCCAGATCATCTTTTGTGTAATGGAGTTTTACGATAACGTATTGAACCTGTGATTCATTCGTACCATTAAGACCGAACACGTTTATCTCAACGATCTTGCCCACTGCAATTTCACCATCAACGGCTGCTGAATTATTCAAACTCCCCACCTGTGTCTGGTTTGTTATGGCTGTCAGTATGAAAGTAACATTGGTCGCATCGATATTTGAAAGAAATTCTATTGCAGTGCCGGTTTTATCAATACCATCAATTTTCACTGGCTTGTTTTTGACAATATGTATCATTTTCCGTTTCATATTAGTCTCAACAAATATTGTCTTGCTAGCATTATTGAAATTACCTGCATTGTCGATCGCAAATAATTCAATTGTGTTGCTTTGGTTGGGGGCAAATTGCACACGCTGGGTGAATTTATTAGCTTTGATGTTTAAATTATAGGAACTCACAGTGGTACCATTAGTGTCCTTCACAATTAATCTGGCATAATTTAAGTTATTATCATCAACTTTACCCCTGACAATGTTGTTAACGAATTTAATCTTATTTTGTTTAGGTTTAGTGATACTTACTGTTGGTGCTGTGGTATCCAGAACAATGATAGTTGAGTTTGAACCTGAATTCCCGGCATTATCAATTGCAATGACGTTAACTGGATTTGTTCCTTCGGTCAGGTTTATGGTCGCTGAATAGTTCGAATTTGAAATTGTTGCTTCAACGCCATTTACCGTGATTGAATCAATACCAGAACCCGATTCCATGAATGTACCGGAAATTATCTGGGAACTGACATTGGTTGGAGTGGTTACTTGATCAATTGTTACTACTGGTGCTGTTGTATCCAGAACAATAGTAGTTGAGTTTGAACCTGAATTCCCGACATTATCAATTGCAATGACGTCAACTTGATTTGTTCCTTCGGTCAGGTTTATGGTCGCTGAATAGTTCGAATTTAAAATTGTTGCTTCAACGCCATTTACCGTGATTGAATCAATACCAGAACCGGATTCCGTGAATGTACCGGAAATTGTCCGGGAACTGACATTGGTTGAAGTGGTTACTTGATCAATTGTTACTGCAGGTCCAATGGTATCAACAAGGAAATCCTGTGTTGCAGAACCAACATTTCCATTTGAATTATTTGCATAGACCTTTACAGCATGCTGACCATCAGCAAGTTGCGGTAATGTTACAGTCAAATTATCAGTATTATATCCCCCTGTCCCAGCGGCTCCATCTATGACATACCATGGCGCTGCTAACTGATCAAATGTTGCATGTAATAAGGGTGTACTGTCGTTAGTTATGGATGCAGGGGAATGTATAATCACAGTTGGTGCAATGTTACCCACTACAACTATTGTGGAATCTGAATCCATTGCACCATCGTTATCTGTTACTGTTAAGGTAACTGTGTATGTTCCATCCTGAACATAGGTGTGATTTGGACTGACTCCGGTTCCACTGTTTCCATCTCCAAAGTCCCAGTCGTATGAAACAATGCTTCCATCAAGATCAGAAGAGGCTGAACCGTCAAATGCTACCTCTGTTCCTTCAGTACCTGTGTAGGGACCACTCGGATCGGCAACAGGTAGTTGGTTCACATTTGACACTGTGATGTAATCGGATTTAGTTTCAGTATCGCTGTTTCCATCGGTTTCGAAAACTTTCAGTGTAACAGTGTAGGCACCGTCTCCGGTATATATGTAAGTTGGATTCTGCACAGTACTATCCACTGTACCGTCATCGTTAAAGTCCCATTCATATGATGTGATCCCATCATACGAGGTTGAAGTATCAGTGAAAACAACAGTCAATGGCTCCGAACCTGACAGAGGTGTTGCAGTAAACTCTGCAACAGGTCCGGTATCAGAAATGGTTGCGGTTGTGGAATCTGAATCCATTGCACCATCGTTATCTGTTACTGTTAAGGTAACTGTGTATGTTCCATCCTGAACATAGGTGTGACCTGAACTGACTCCGGTTCCACTGTTCCCATCTCCAAAATCCCAGTCATATGAATCAATGGTTCCATCAAGATCATATGAGGCTGAACCGTCAAATGCTACCTCTGTTCCTTCAGTACCTGTGTAGGGACCACTCGGATCGGCAACAGGTGCAGCGTTTAAAACCACCAGCGTGATATTATTGTTAAAAAGCCCACCATCGTTAATTTCATCCTGAGTAACAGCGTATTCTGTGACATTCATTTGGCTTCCATCCAAACTTACGACATTGAACTGCAAAGTCTCGCCTGCAACTATGTCAGCACTTGTGAGCATGATCTGGTAGTAGTTTGAGCTTTCAATCGTTTCAGCCGTCCATTCCCCACCTGTATCAAGATTTGTTATATTAACAGTTGGATTATTGCATTCATTGTTGTTTTCATAAAAAACATATCCATTAATCAGGAACGGTATCGAAGGCTGGGCAATTCCAACATATCCACTATTAACAGCAACATTTTGAATTTCAGCTGCATTGGAGTCGCTTAATATAATTTCAGCCAGACGGAGTTCACTGTTTCCAGAGTTTCTAATTACTTCAAACTCAATCGTTGCAAGTGTACCGAATGCGGTCACCCCTTGATCATCGGTCTTTTTTCTCATCTCGCCGTATTCAATTTTACCAGGTGTGGTAATGTCATTCACTAAGTCTATTGTGATGGCACCATCCTGACTCAGGAACTGACCTTTATTTTGGTTTAGCACGTTAAACAAAATATTGTCGTAAAATAATTTGTATTCAGCACCCAGGACACCAGTGCCCTCAGGATCCACCGTTATATTCACCGTAAACGTATCTCCCTGTTCGACACTCATATACGACGGCTCAACACTTATCTGCGCTCCCTGAACCGATGCGACACACAGTGCTACAAGGGTCAATACAACTAAAATACCCATCCCAATTCTTTTCATAACCTATATCTCCTGTACATTTTTTTATAAATTTATCGAATTTGAATTATATGAACTCATCATGATGATAGTTACCAGAATAATTAAAGTTTCAATGTTCTACTAAATTTCACACCGATATCAAACATGTAATATTTTTCATTTTTGATAAAATATTCATTTTGAA
>JAUVET010000244.1 GCA_030594665.1 Methanosarcinaceae archaeon | reverse complement strand
CAGTCATATCAAAGTTAGATGTTAACGATGCTGTGGTTTATGCGTTTATGAAAATATTGTCTGAAAATAAGGATACATTCATCCAGACGAAATTTGATGAATCGACTGCTGATTCCGTATCCAGGCGTGCAAGGGACATATTGTTGAAATATGAGCAACATGAGGCGGATTTTGATTCCGTGCGATTGGCAGTTGAAGAGTTTGATGACGAACTATTACAAAAGGGTATAAATCCGGGTTCAACTGCGGATATTGTTATTGCAGGACTGTTCATTGCTTTTTTTGGAGGTGTACGGTTTTGACCGGATCAAAACAACCGGACCTTGATGAATTCGGGATATATGAGGGCATATCAGAGACAATAGTTACGACAATGCAGGACTGGTCGCCAAATGCCGCCCCTATCGGGATCATAAGAAAAGGTGGTCGTATTTTTATAAGACTTTTCAAAGGTTCGATCACTTACTATAATGTACATTCTGAGGGTTATTTGGTTGCAAATGTTATAGATGATCCCAGTATTTTTGTGCGTTCCACATTTTCGAATTTGAAGGAATCCGATTTTAATTTTGTATCTGTATCCGGGCGTGAATTTCCGGTATTGAAGGATGCATTGAGTTGGGTTGCTTTTGAATGCAGTAAGATGAAAATATCCCATGAGGCACTTGTTACAGAACTTCATCCAATCCATGCCCATATTAATCGAAGTCAAGTGCGGGCTCCAAATCGTGGTTTTAATGCGGTCATCGAAGCTGCAGTTCATGCAACACGTTATCAGTTATCACACGATGAGAAATACTTGAAATTGATCCGTGCATATACCGATATTGTATCTAAGTGTGGGGGAGAGCGGGAGAAAAACGCTATCAATCTGCTTAATGAATTACTGATAAAATGAGGATGTATGTGGGATCACCCCTTAATTTCCACTGCACATTTAATCATTATAAATGTAAGTGGATGTTCATTTCCGGACACACAACATTGTTTTGTATCTAACGCCCATTTTAAAATCGTATTGTATCAAGCGATACATTGATCATTGTATTTTTGTTGTATTGTGTATATACACAGCCCCTCTGTTTCAAGTGGAACCAAAAGCATCAATAATTCAATATAACTGCCGCAGCATATCGTTACGTTAGATATTTCGGAAAGGTCTAATAATATCAATAACATATTGTATCTTATGAAATTGCACAAGATCGCCTGGGGGATTACAGGAGCAGGGCATTTTTTGAATGAGAGTTATGAGGTGTTCAAAGAGATAAAACTAAAGGATCGTGATATTCGGATCAATACTTTTATTTCAAGCGCTTCGGAAGAAGTACTGCGTATGTATGGACTTGAAAAAAAGCTTGTAAAATTGTCAGGTGGGGATTATCTTGAAGAGATATTTTTAGAAAGTGAGCAAGGCAAGAGTTCACCAAAAGCTGGCAGGTTCCTGCTTGGAAAGTATGATGCTCTTTTTGTTACGCCTGCGACATCCAACACCGCTTCAAAGATTGCGTATGGGATTGCTGATTCACTAATAACCAATGCTGTTGCACAGGCTGTAAAGGGAGGTGTGCCGGTATATGTTGTACCTGTGGATGTAGCAGGTGTTGTACGCTCAGAGATGCCGTATATGATCGATAGGGATCTTTGTATGAAATGTGAAGTGTGTCTTCCAAGAGAAAAGTGTCCGCATGGTGCCATCACAGAGCAGATTGATTTACTTAAGTGTAAGGGATGTGGGATTTGTAAAGAATTGTGTCCGCATGATGCAATCAAAGGTGGAATAGTGGAACTAAGGGTACGGGATGTTGATGAGAGGAATGTACAGATCATTCGTGGTCTTGAAGGAATTACGGTGCTTGAAAAGCCTGAACACATTTTGGACTTGTTCTTATAATTTATAACTTATAATTACAACTTATAATTACAACTTACAATTCAACTCTAACTATAATTATAACTATAATTATAATCGAACACATATTTATAAAACAATCCCGATAAATAGCCATGAAACCCGGAATGATATCCGGATAGTAGTAGTAGTAATAGTCAGTTCATATCCCAAAATTACTGAGAATCTTTCTGCCAAAGCCGGCAAACATCTGTTTTATAACTGCGGTTTTAGGAGTTTTTTTCCCTCCTGCACGCACTTTACCTTGCCGGATTGCCATTAGTATGTCATTGGCATCAACATTTTTATTATCTACATCGATCTCTGCGTATGCCTGTCCTACCATTTGTGGAGTGTGTGCATCACTTCCGCCGACTTGTGGTAGGTTTTGTGACTCCGCAGCTTTTTTTGCTTTACTGTTCGAGCTATTATCAAGACAGCGTGAATTTAAGACCTCAACAGCATCAATGTCCAGACCTTCAACATATCCAATTCCATGGGATGATATTTTGAAAGGATGGGGTATGATCACTACTCCGCCAAGTTCTCTTGCTCGCTCTATAGTTTTTTCAGGTGAGAGTTGCGGTTCAATATCTTCTTCAATTCCAATAACAAGAATATGTCCTTTTGAGGATGTAACCTCTACTCCAGGAATGACTATAAGATCAGTGCCAATTTCCTTCGCTCTTTTTACACATGCTATTCCACCTTTGATGGTGTCATGGTCGCAAACTGCGATACCGCCAAGACCATTCTTTTTTGCATGCATCAGGATCGAATCAATGTCAGCATTACAATCTTTTGAGAAACATGAGTGAACATGAAAATCGAATCTCATATTAAAAAATATGGTAGCAGGGCTTATATATATTTGGAATATTTTCCTTAATGCTTTTGATAGAGGATTTCGGTAGAAATTATCGATAGGGGATTTCGAAAAGTGTACTTGTATAGCTGCGTAAATTAGATTGTTCGATCTGAAACTGAAGCTAAAACCAATACAAACGCCGCAGGCGGCGGATTCCCACACCACTGACGCGAACGATATGGGCGTTTTCGTGGAATTTTAATTTATAAAATAAATGTAGAATAGCGCAGCATAGCGTTTTCCACATGCCAATGTTATTAGAAATATTCGGGTTTGTCTGACCGATATAAATATATACACATTTTTATAATGATTGGAATATGCCGCCTGCGGCGCTGTGACAAGAAAGTCATATCTTGAATTGCAGAAATGCCACTCCCTCCATTCGGAGTGACCCTACTGTGACACTTATTACCAGTAATGGAATGGGTGGAGCCAACAGGACAATGTGGAAAAATTCGGAAGTCTGATTCGGACAATCTGCTAGGGTAACAAATGCTAAGAAGAAACGAAA
>JAUVET010000035.1 GCA_030594665.1 Methanosarcinaceae archaeon | reverse complement strand
GCAAAATATATAAGTTGTTAGCAAAGTAGTCTACTTATGAAACAACTATTTGTAAATCGCCGCTCAGAACTGACATTTTTAGAAGAGCGTTTCTCAAGTCCTGATCCCGAGTTTCTTGTGATCTATGGCAGACGCAGGGTTGGAAAGTCTTGCCTGCTGTCAAAGTTCTCGAAAAACAAGCCCTGCATATATTTCCTCTGTACAAAAGACAGCGAGAGGGAAAACATAAATCGAATGAAGTCAAAAATGGCGGATCTACTTGATGTGCCAATGTTTGAAAAACTGGAGATCAACAATTGGATCGAGCTTTTCAAATACTTTTTTGAGTTCTACGACGGAACCAAAAAAATAGTGTTCATTTTTGATGAATTCCCGTATCTTATAGAATTGAAGAGGGGGATAACATCTGTTTTCCAGCATATCTGGGATGAGATGATATCAAGCAAGAATGTGATGCTTATATTGACCGGTTCAAGCGTCGGAATGATGGAGACTGAAGTTTTGGGTTATCATTCCCCTCTGTATGGGCGGCGAACAGGTCAGTGGAAGGTCACAGAGATCGGTCTGGAATATTTTCATGAATTCTTGCCGAAATACAGCATGGAGGACATTTGCAGGGCATATGGCGTGGTTGGTGGGATCCCTGCATACCTCAGAAAGTTTGATGCCGATGCAGCATTTTTTGAAAATATAGCAGAGCGTTTCATAAAAAAAGGCGAGTTCCTGAACGTTGAGCCTGAACTATTGTTAAAAGCAGAGTTCAGGGAAGAAAAAAACTATTTCCTGATACTCAAAGCACTGGCTCTTGGACATAATACCAACGCAAAGGTTGTTGCATATACCGGTCTCGAAAAGGGCAACATTTCCAAATATCTGCACGTTCTTGAAAATCTGATAATCGTTCGCCATATTCTTCCGATCGGAAAATACCGGGGTGGCATTTACATCATCGAGGATCCCTTATTTGCGTTCTGGTTCAAATTCATTTATCCGAACATGGATGATATCGAATTTGAAAATTATGATGCCGTTACCGCAAAGATCAAGAAGGATTTTCCATCTTATATGGGCCACAGGTTTGAACTTTTATGTGAAGACCTGATCCGAAAACATCATTTTGTATTGCCTATAACACCTACCACTATCGGTAAATGGTGGCACCGTGAAGAAGAGATCGATATAATAGCCAGAGATGAAGATACTCCGGAAATTCTTTTCTGCGAAGTAAAATGGAAAGAACTTGGAAAAAATGAAACCCTGAAACTGCTTGAGAGTTTGAAGAAAAGATCAGCGTTGGTGAAATGGAGAAATGATAGTAGAAAGGAGTATTATTCCGTAATCGCTAAAAAGATCAATGGTAAAAAAGAACTTGCGGGTATGGGTTATTTTGTCTATGACCTGGATGATCTTGAATAGTTCGTGTGGGAATATATCAAAGTTGTCAGTAAAGTAGTCTACTTTACTAACAACAACTCCCCGTCCTATCCTTGTTCTGGAAAATAAGAAACCGATCATTCCTTTACAATTATAACATAGGCCCTCCAACCCCGGTATTTCTTAGGAGCGTCAATTTTTGCAGAATTGCCAAAAGGGGTGATCGTCTTTTCATAAATCAATTCAACCTGTTCTCGTAAGACAAAATCTTTATCTTTAACCTCGACTTTACGCATAGTTGGATATCTATAGATATCCTTAAATACTTTGTGGTTTGACTCTACATAGGATATTGGTGTGAATAGTGCAACAAAAATGGTATACTTATCAGTAAGTTTTTTATGAAAGTGAAAAATTTCAATTAAGATAATAGCCTCTAAATCATATGTACTGGTAAAATCACCTAGATAATTACATATAAAATAAACGCTTGAGGTGGGTAAAATCGTTGAAGAAATGATAGAAGAAGATGAAGATTTTGTTGTTGCAGAAAACCTTGATCTTGCATGGAGTAATTTCGACCCGTTCTATCCTCTTCCGGTTAATTGCCCATTTCATGTAGAGCGTGAAGGTATACCTTTGAAGAAGTTAACCAGAGCTCTTTTACGCCAGCACAGGCAAACACCCAAATATTTTTTTTCAGGGCATCGGGGATGTGGCAAGTCAACTGAATTAAACAGGCTTGCAGCCGATCCTGATATCATGGAGAAATTCTTTATTGTAAAGTATTCGGTAAAGGACATTTGTGATGTGCACAACCTCAACTATATTGATGTGCTTTTTTCGATTGGAGCGCAATTATATATTCAATATACGGGAGCTGGAAAAGAACTAAGACCAGAACTTATAGCTGAGCTTGAGGGGTGGAAAAATAACATCATCGAGAAAATTACGGAAGAATCATCATCAATTGAAGCTTCAGTCAGTGGTGGGCTTAAAACTTTTTTCCTTTCAGTGATGGCAAAAATAAAGTCAGAAGATATCACAAGAAAAAAAATTCGAGAAACAATTGAACCTAATCTTTCTGATCTAATTGATAAGATAAATTTGCTTATTGCGGATATTGAAGGAAAAGAAAAAAAGAGCGTGCTGGTTTTAATAGATGATCTGGACAAACCAAGTCTGGAGCAAGCGAAAAGTATTTTTTACGATAATCAGACCGCTATAACCCAGCCTGCGTGTTATATTGTATATACGATCCCTATTTCTATCTCTTTTACCCAGGAATTTATAGCAATAAGGGATAACAAATATTTCATTCCTAACATAAAACTCCACGAGAAAAACGATAGGGCAAACAAAAATGAGCAGGGCTATGAATTATTGAGAACATTTGTTTATAAAAGAATGAATGCAGATCTAATTGAAAAGGATGCAATTGATCTGGCTATTAAAATGGGCGCAGGGGTTTTCAGGGAAACCGCTCGGATAATGCAAATTTCAATTGATAATGCCATTGAAAATGGACGAGATTGCATAGTAGTGGATGATGTAGAAAAGGCAAAGCAAGAGATTAGAAGTGATTTTAAGCGGATGCTGAGCACAAAAGATTATGCAATCCTCAAAGATGTTTACAAGAATAATGAAATACATGGTATGGAAAAGATTGGCCATTTATCACACAACTTGAGCGTCCTTGAGTACATGAATGGTGAGACATGGTACGATATACATCCAACTCTTGAGGATATCTGATATATGGCAGAAGTGGGACAGTGTCATGGCAGGGATTAGAATTAGTAAATTTTCATATCGATCTGATAATTTCATCGGAACTGAGTTGTCAGTAAAGTAGTCTACTTTACTAACAACTAATTCCAAATAATTCCCACCCTTATATATAATCCTTAACTCATTATATCTCAACAATGCCAAAATCCATGATAATCCATGATCCGGTTCATAAAACGGTAATACTCAGTGAAATTGAACAGATGCTTGTAAACACACGGCAAGTGCAGCGATTGCGAAAGATCCAGCAACTCGGGCTTGCGGATGTGGTTTATCCCGGTGCCAATCATACACGTTTTGAGCACAGCATTGGCACAATGCATACTGCATCAATAATTGCAAATGCACTGGAACTTGAACCGGATGAAGTACAAAAGGTCAGGATCGCGGGTCTGTTGCATGACGTAGGCCATTCTGCTCTATCGCATGCTGTTGAAGGTGTGCTTAAACGGAATACGAAGTTCCAACCTGTCATCGATGGCAAAAGGGTTGTCAAGCACGAGTCATTCACAAAGAGCATTATTAAGAACAAATTCCCCTGCGAGAAGAACATATGCCGGCATGTTAAAGCGGAGTTCGGGGTTAATGCGCACACGTTCTTTGATGAGATCGCAAAGATGGCAACAGGGGATGCTCATTTACTTGACCGTCCCTACCTTGGTCACATCATCTCGGGCGACATAGATGCAGACAGGATCGATTTCCTTTTGCGTGATTCCTATCATACTGGTGTGTCACTCGGACTTATCGATGTTGACCAGATCGTCCAGAGTTTGACAATAAAGGACAACCGTATCGTACTCGGAGCGCCCGAAAATTCCAGTTATGGTGAGGACATGGCACTGACAGCAGCAGAATCCATGCTTATTGCACGCGCACATCATTATACAGCGATCATACATCATCCGAAAACACAGGCAGCGCGTGTGATGTTGCTATATGCCTTAGAAGATGCGTTGTCAAATATCGGGGAAACAGATGGAAATGATGCAGTGACTGCTGCAATCATCAAGTTCTTCACAGTGTACAATGACAATGACCTGCTTGGTTTCATAAAGGCAAATGGCAGCCCTCATGCTAAAAAGTTCATGGGTGGTATACGCGATGGGAAAATCTATGATCCGTGCGTCCGTTTCACTCAAAAAACATTGGCTCCTGTTACAAAAATGGCTCTTTCAACGATTGCGCGCCATGGGGTTGCAAGAAAGATGTTCGAGGCAGAACTCACAAAGGAGCTGGATGATGTCCTGATAGATTTAAGCGTAGCATCAGGAGTTCCAAAGAATACACGGATTGCGATAAAGGATAATGAGGGATTTTTCTATGATGAGTCCGCGCTTGCAAATGGATTGGTGCGCGCGATATCACGCCAGATGTCATTGACAGCATTTGTGCATCCGGACATGTTAGTTGATGATATTAAAATGGAGCACAAAATGCGGATACTTGTTGATGAGCTCTCTCCAAAGCTGATCAGATTCATTCGTGGTGAACAGTATCTTCCGATAGAGGGCTTGTTACTTCTTATCTATGGTGTTCATGATATTTTTGAGGAGAAAGACGGCACCTATATTTCGATTCCTAAAATCCGCAACATTACATGGTTATACAATACTGTGGAATTATTCAGCAAGGACGAGACATTAAAGAATTTGTTTGATTACGATTTCCATAAAAGATATGGATTTCCTTATAGTGAAAAATTGTTTGAGGACTTGCAGATATTGGTTGCAATGGGTATTGTTGATGAGGATCTTCGGTATTACGAGAGCAATAAACGTTTCAAGCAACGGTATGAATATGTCCTTACTAGCGATGGTGTGGAATATGCGAGTTCGCTCAAGGATTCTTATGAACGGGAGTTTTCGGAGATCATAGAATACCTGAGTATGAATAAGCATTCGATACCGCGGGATATTGTAAAAATGCAAGCTGATAGATATAGCAGAAAAAAAAGAGTTCGGGTTGGAAAAAAATGAGACTGGGAGAATCAGTTCTGTTAAGGGCGGAACATAAGGGCAAGTTACGCGAGTTTATTATCATTGTATCGAAAGAAAAGTTCCATACTGATTTTGGTATCATTGATCTGGAAGAGATGTTGCAAAAAGAAATTGGGGATACGATAATCTCCCACATGGGGCAGGAGTTTGTGATCCGGAAACCACGCATGCCTGATTTTTTCAAATATGCCAAACGCACAGGTGCGCCAATGATGCCAAAGGATATTGGTTCTGTAATTGCGTACACGGGCCTGAACAAAGAGGATTCGGTTCTGGATGCCGGCACGGGTTCGGGGATCCTTGCTATGTATCTTGGATCGATCGCAAAACGTGTTGTTAGTTATGAGATCCGGGATGAATTTGTTATTGTTGCGCGCAAGAACATGGAACGTGCAGGTCTTGATAATGTTGAAGTTCGCTGTGGTAATATCGTGGATGAGATCGCGACCCTTGATGAGAAATTTGATGTCGTGACACTTGATACAATTGATTCGAAGGATGTTGTTTTAAATGTCAGGAAAGTGCTGCATCCGGGTGGATTCGTTGTAACTTATTCCCCATTTATTGAGCAGACAAAAGAGATCCGTGAAAGAATGGCAGAGGTTGGTTTTGTGGATGTTGTTACCATTGAAAATATTGAGCGTGAGATATCATTTTCCGAAAGGGGCACGCGTCCGGCAACAACACGTGTGGGTCATACTGGCTTTATTACTGTCGCAAGAATGTGAGGGTAGTTTCACGTTATTTTTCAAGTGTCGAGTCATGAAGGGATAGATTATATGACATAATTTTCTACAAAATAACCACACAATATGTTTCGCCTCTTGCCGTATTACACTCATCTATTGTGCTACTGGATTATGTAAAAGTGTATGGGGTAATGGAGAGGGTCGGAATAAAATTTATATCATCTGTACACATAGTTGTAGATGCATACTTAATACAACATCTCGACAAAAAGCAAGCCCACGCAATATTGGAAAAAATGAGAATTTCGTTTAGAGATGATATAATTGACAAAGCGCAAGAGGTTATTGGATGGAAATAAGTGTCAATATTGAAAATGATTATGTCAAATGGTTGCAGGAAATTGCACAAGATGCATCAAGCACTAAAGAAGATGTAATCCATAGCTTCACCGTAAACTATATTAAAGACATGTTATATAAAATTATCTTCAGCATATTTCACAAAACAACTACAGCTTCCGCTAACTAATCAAGGGGGGCATTTCGCTGCCCCCCTTACCCCCTGTCGATTTACTCATCTGCGGGCGACACCCCCACTACGGGGGGTGTCGTCCTCGCCTCGTATGCTTCGTATTTTTCTTAAGAAGATGGGAAGTGATGTGGAATCTGGAACGGCACTTTATTTCTCTCAACTGACCAGATAATTTTGATAAGTTTCTTCGCTGCAGCACATCTTGCAGTATTGTAATGCTTCCCCTCATCCAGTTTTTTTTGAAAACATGAACCTATGACCGGATTGCTCCTTTTAGCTTCCTGTACGGCCCAGCCCAATGCCCATCTCAATGTCTTTGAACCTCTCTTATTTGGTCCACCTACAATTTCTTTGTTTCCAGACTGTTTTACTTTCGGATTCAGGCCTGCAAACGCGACAATCTTGTCAGGATGTGAGAAGTTTTCAATATTTCCCATCTCGGCACAAATTGTTGCCGCTCTAATATCACTAATACCATCAATTGTTTGTGTGTAATATTGATCTTTCACACAATTCCATATAGATAGTATTTTAGATTCCACCTCTGCCACCTGTTTTTCCAGAGTTTCTATTAACTCAAGTAACATCTGAAGTTCAAAGACGGTAGACTCTTTTATGATCTCGGAAGGAATCGTATCCTTAGCCTTCTCTATCAGTTTATTGGCTTTGTCTGGATCAATGTGGTTTCTGCTTAGTTCCTTCATCAGCTCACGGAGGTTTTCCGCTCCCATCTCAAGTATATCCTCTGGTGTAGGAGATTGAGTGAGTATCCCTCTCGATGTCTTTGTGAACACATCTTTGAAAACTTCATCATAGCCTGGAAATGTTAGATGCAGGTTCCGTCTAAAGCGTTTCTTCAAGTTAGTCTTCATAGATGTCAATTTAAGATGGAACCTGCAATATTCCCTAAGATCAAGTCTTTGCTTATCACTGTAGTCAGTTTTAGGAGCTTCTCCGAATCGGAGCATATTTGCAATCGTCTTCGAATCGATTTTGTCGTTGTGAGAAAACCTGACATTCACAGATCTAAATCCATTTATTTGAGATGGATTGTATATCTGAATATCGTAATGCTTGGACAGCTCACTGTACAGTGAATACCAGTATATCCCTGTGGCTTCAAGTCCGATTCTTGGTTTTGCATTTAGTTCTTCGGAAAGTGACTCGATCTTGTCCATGAATTTTCTTAAACTTTTTCTGGAGTTCTTGAGTTTCATGAATTTTCCAATCTGCTCACCACTATCGTCTACAATGCATACTTCATGCATATTTTTGGCAATGTCTATTCCAATGTTCAAATACATATTTTTAGCCCACAATTGTTTAATAGGCTGAGTACCAAATATTCCCTCGCTCTCCACGAACCGTAATCTCGTGAGCAATAGCCAGACACCTGTTAAGTCAGGGCTGTAACATGTTAAATTGCCGGAGAGTCGCAGGAGCGAGGGTGGTAGTCTTTGTTTGCCGGACAATGCCGTAAGAATATTAGCCTACCTCTCTCAGCCTACGTTCAACAAGAATGTTGAAACACCCATATAAACAGCGGGTGCACTTATCCTATATACGAGAATATAAGTTGAGAAAAGCTGTGCGAAAATACACTGAAAAGGAAATATCCATTGGTAAAGCCGCAGAGATTGCTGATATGCCGGAAAGGGATTTTTTGCATAAATTGCAGGAAATCGGAATCCCATTGAATGTCGATGAATTCGATTTTATCAAGGGATTCGATGTTTTGAAAAGTGTTCGGAAATATCCGATTGTATGAGTGGTATCATGCGGTTCCGGAACTGACCACAGCGATGCGCTGAAGGTTATATCCGGTTCTCCGCGCGCGTGTGATCGCGACGTTTTTAGCATCCGCCTTGACCATTTACATATAGCGATATTGTAGGGTTGACTATACAATAGTTCAATTTCTTAACTGACACCGTTAGCGGTTATAGTAAATTTACATGTTTCGCCTTCGGGGCGTGATCGGTGTTTCCACAGTTTTGCACATCTTACGCCGGCACCATTTTCTGTGCGTTCAAGTTGGATTATGGCTTTTGATATGTGTTCAAGACCGCTTCCGCCGATCGGTTTGAATGTGCCTGAACCGATGTCGGTGTACACCTGATTTGTAATTACAACTATCATGTTATGTTTGCGTGCAAGGATGTGTAGCAAACCGATCTGGTTGGAAAGTTCGCGGCGGGTCCTGATACTTGAATTTTCATCATCCAGTTCGAATCTATAGTATGCGGTCGCAGAATCAACGATGACAAGCCCGATGTTCTCGCTAGCAATTTTTTCGATCTCTTTTACGGCAGCATATTGTTCTTCAAAATTGTGAGGTTCAAAAATAATAATTTGCTGCGCTATCTCTTTTGCATTTTCGCCTGCGATCTGCCTGAACCTGTCAGGTGAGAGACTTTCAGTATCTATAAAAACAACCTTCTTGCCGTGTTTTACACATTCAACGGCAAGCTGAATGCAGATATTGGTTTTTCCGCTACCGGCTTCCCCGAATATCTGGGTTACGACTCCTGTTTCAAATCCGCCTCCAAGAAGTTCGTCAAGTGGCTGGCATCCGGATGGCAATTGTGAGTTTATATTGTACACCTCGTGTTCTGGAGTTATCTGTTATAATGGAGTTTAGGATATACATCTTTTGGCAATTTAAATTTGTTACCATATCTGATAATGATAATTGGAATTTACTCAGTATTTGTTATCATATCTGATTATACATATAAAAAAATGGTATTCAAAAGTGGAATTGAAAAGTTATATTAACTCCAAATGTATTATGTAATTTATAATCAGGGGATTGTATCAAAGTTATACACAATGGCGCCCGGGCATGTTTTATCAGACTATGCCCTGCCGCCCCTCCTCCTGTGGCTTGATTATTCTAAAAATGATTTATTTAACTAAAAGGTGCAAATAATGTCTGGAATCATAGTATACACAACCCAAACTTGCCCGAAATGTGAGCAACTAAAAAAGGTATTGAAATCAAACAATGTATCTTTTGACGTGGCAGATATGTCCACACCGGAGTCATTGACAGAATTACGGGTAAATGGTGTATTTACGGTAACAGCTCCGGTTTTACAGATCGGTGATGATAAATTTTTGGAATATGATGAACTTTTCAACGGAGAAGACGTGAACCTTGACGCACTGAGTGATATATTGTAACTATTCAATTTAAAAATTGTAAATTGTAAATTATAGATCATAAACAAGGAGAGGGTAATATGAGCAAGAAGGACAATGATCCATTCACAGAGCATCATGCTGTGCAAAAAACACTTGACGGGCAATCGATCTCGACCATGCCCAAGGTGCGCACAACAGATGGGCACATGGTTGACTGGGATCGAAATGTAGTTGTTGAGCAACTTATTAAGGAGACCGTACTCAGCGAGCAGTTCTATGGTAAGCCTGCAATCACAAAGGAACAAGCCAAAGACATTGCAAAAGAAACAGAAAAACGAATTCGCGGTATGGA